>DAMBCY010000474.1:0-2921 GCA_032056255.1 Cellulomonas sp.
CGCGCCGCGGAGCTGGCCGGCTCGGCGGCGGTCGCCGCGGCGGTCGGTGCGCTCGGCGGGGCCGTCGTCGCGGCGCTCGGTGCCCGCACGCTGGTCGCCGCCACCACCGACAGCGCCGTGACCGGCCCGCTGGCGGTGGCACCGGGGGGCCTGGCCGTCCTGCTCGGCGGCGCCGCTCTCGGGTTCGCGCTGGTCGTGCTCGACGCCGCGCGCCGGGTCCGGGCGCGCGCGCAGGACGCGCCGGTGCGGCAGGAGGCCCAGCAGTGACCGCGCTCCGCCTGCTGCTGCGTCAAGCCCGCTCCGAGGTCGGGACGCTGCTCGCCCTCGCGCTCACCACCGTCCTGGTGGCGGGCGTCCTGACGGCGTGGCCGCGGGCCGTGGGCCGGATGGTCGCCGAGGACCTCGCGCAGCAGGTCGCCGCCGTCCCCGTCGTCGGCCGCGACCTCACGCTGCCGGAGGAGCCGCGCGTCCCCCTCGACGTCGTCGCGTCCCCTGCCGAGGCGCAGGCCGTCCTCGACCAGACCGATGACCGGGCCCGTGCGCTGGCCGCGGACGCCGGGCCGGCGCTGGCCGCGCTGCTCGGCGAGCCCGAGTACGTCATCTCGCGGCCGACCGCCGAGATCTCCAAGGGAGCGGCCACCGACGTCACGCAGATGTTCCTCACGCTGCTCGTCGACCCTCGTCTGCCCGACCGCGTCGAGCTCACCGAGGGTGCGCTGCCGGCCGCCTACGACGCCGGGGGCGCCGCGGGCCGGCCGCTCGGCGGCGCCACCCACGACGGGCCGCTGCCGACGATCGAGGTCGTGCTGTCCGTCGAGACGGCCGCCGGGCTGCAGTGGGCGGTGGGCGAGGAGCGGGAGTCGCGCGACCTCGGGTTCCCCGTGACGCTGCGGCTCTCCGGGACCTTCGACGCGCGCGACGCCGGCGCCGGGTTCTGGCGGCACCTGCCGTCGACGCTCGCCCCCTCGGTCGTCGACGACCCGGACGCCGGGGTGCTGGTCACCGGGGTCGCCTTCGTGGACCCGGGCGCGGTCGCCGCCGTCGTGGTGCCCCTCGGCGCCACCACCCGCTACTGGTACCCGCTCGATGCCGCGCGCGTCGCGGACGTCGACCGCGAGACGCTGATCGCCGACCTCGTGGGCATCCGCGCCGCCGAGGGCCTGCGCTCGGAGACCACCGACGCACTGATCGCGGGGCGGCAGCGGGAGGCGACGGTGACCACCGTGCTCGACGTCCTGGCGGTCGGCGTCGCGGGCACCGCGCTCGGCGTGCTGTGGCTCGCGGCGGCGCTCGCGGTCGACCGGTGCCGGGCCGCGTTCGTCCTGCTGCGTGCCCGCGGCGCGTCCGGCCTCGCCGTGCGTGGTCTGGCGGCGGCGCAGGGCCTCGCGGTGGCCGTCCCGGCCGGAGTCGTGGGCATCGCCGTCGGCCTGCTGGTGGTCCCCGGTGCGGTGCGTGCGGGGGACCTCGTCGCGCCCGTGGCCGCGACCCTGGCCCCGGCGGTCCTGCTGGGGGTCGCCGCCGGCAGCACGCTCGGACGGGCGGGCCGCGCGGACGTGGGGAGGACGCGGTCGCGCTGGCGCTGGGTCGCCGAGGCGCTCGTCGTGGTCGTGGCGGCGGCGTGCCTCGCCGCGGTCGCCCAGCACGGGGCGGCGGGCGCGACCGGGGGGAACGACCCGCTGGTGTCGGCGCTGCCCGCCGTGCTCGGGCTGGCGGCCGCCGTGCTCGTGCTGCGGCTCCACCCCTGGCCGGTCCGCGGCCTGCTCGTGCTGGTCCGGCGGCGACGGGGCGCGGGGGCGTTCCTCGGCGCGGCGCAGGCGGGCCGGTCGCCGGCCGCCGGGATCGTGCCCGTCGTCGCCCTCGTGCTCGGCGTCGCGACCGTGGGCCTGTCCGCGGTGACCCTCTCGACGGTGGCCGCGGGGACGCAGCGCGGCGCCGTCGTCGCGACCGGGGCGGACGTGCGCCTGGACCTGCGGGTGAGCACGAGGACCGGGACGGGCCTGACCGACGCGCAGCTCGACGCGGCCCGGGCGGTGGACGGGGTCGAGGCCGTGGCGGCGGTCGGGGACGCCGGACGCCGGGTGCTGCAGGCGGGACGGACCACGGACACCGTGCCGGTCGTCGTCGTGGACGCCGCCGACCTCGCCGAGGTGCAGGGCGGCCTCGCGGAGCTGCCCCCGCTGCCGACCGCGCTGGCGACCGGCCCCGACGGCGCCGACGACGGCCTGCCGGCCCTGATCGCCTCCGGTGCGGGCCGGGACCTGGACGAGCCGTTCACGCTCCGGGTCGGCATGACCCGCGTCGCGGTCCCGCTGGCCCCGGCCGGCGAGGCGCCCGACGTCCCCGGCGTCGTGAGCGGCAAGACCTGGGTGCTCGTGGACCGGGCGGGGTGGGACGCGCGCACCGATGCCGAGCCGACGGTGGACCGGCTGCTGGTCCGGGTCGCGCGCGGCGCGGACCCGGACGCCGTGGCCGCCGAGATCGTGGCGACGTGGGACGAGCCCGTGTCCGTCGCGACCGTCACCGGCGCGCGGGAGCGGGTGGACCGGGCGGTGCTGGTCCGCGGCACCCGGACGGCGCTGCTCGCCGTCACCGGGCTGAGCGCCGTGCTCTGCGCCGGGGTGCTCGGCCTGCTGCTGCTCACCGGCGCACCGGCCCGGGGCCGGATGACCGCGCTGCTGCGCACCCTGGGTGCGCCCTCGGGCGTCCGGCGCTGGCTGGTCGCGGCCGAGGTCGTGGGTCCGGTGGTCGTGTCCCTGGTCGGCGGGCTGCTCGTCGCGGTCGTGCTGCCGGGCCTGGTGCTGCGGGTCGCCGACCTGCGGCTGTTCACGGGGGCGACCGAGCGGGTGGATCCCGTGCTGGACGCGGGGACGGTCGCGGCGGTCGCCGGGGCCGGGACCGTGGTGTGCGCGCTCGCGCTGGTG
>DAMBCY010000475.1:0-2917 GCA_032056255.1 Cellulomonas sp.
GCGACGACGCCACGACGGGGAGTTCGCCGTGGCGTCGTCGCTCGACGGCGTCGGAGCCGGCCGAGCGGGCTCACCCGCCCCGATCACCGACCGCGTGCCCGAGCGCGCGCACCTGGCGAACGCGACGACGTCCCCCGCGACGGCCCCGAGCTCGGTCACCGGCTGCTCGGCGACGAGGCCCGCCAGGCCGATCACGTCGCCTGCGACCGGACGGCCTGGCGGATCTGCGGAGCTCTGCTCCACGAACCTCGCCACCGAGGTCACCGGAGGGCTGACGCAGGGGTTCGAGACCGGCGGCACCCCGTGCGCGCCCCGATCGGCTCCCTCGACGTCCGCACGCGTGACGAGCAGGGCCGCGAGCACCGGACCGTGGACATCGACCCCGGACGCGGGCCGCCGGTGCGGTGGGTGTTCGAGCAGCACGCCACCGGGGACCGCACCGTCGTGGACCTGCTCGCCGGTCACCGCACGCGGCCTGACCACCGTGCCCACACCCCGGCGCGCCTCCGGCCCGGTCGCGCGGTCAGGGTTCTTCGAGATCCTGCGCAACCTGCGATCCGGCTCGCTGAGCCCCCACCGCCCTCGCACCGGAACCGGATGCGACTGCTGCCAGGTGTTCTCGTACGTCTTTACTTGTGGAGCTGAGGGGATTCGAACCCCTGACCCCCTGCATGCCATGCAGGTGCGCTACCAGCTGCGCCACAGCCCCGCGATCAGGCCGTCAGGCCGTCTCACCACCCGCTGAGCGGGCGTCGTGAACTCTACTCGACCCCACGCCCGGATGCGAATCCGCTGCTCAGGCGGGATCCCGGACCTCGTCGTCGAGCGACGGGTCGGTGCGGTCCGGGCCGGCGTCCCAGTCGGACGACGCGTGGACGGGACCGACGTTCAGCGCGTCGAGCCGCCACGCCACCCCGGCCCCCGCCCGCGCGGGCTGGACCTCGGCCCAGTGCGCGTTCGACATCCCCGCGACACCCTTCCACTCCGCCGGCAGGCCGAGCAGACCGGTCAGGGCGAGGCTGATCGCGGCACCGTGGGAGACGACCACCAGCGTGTCGTCCCGGCCCAGTGCGGCGGCCTGGGCGGTGATCGCCTCGACCATCCGCGCGAGCACCTGGGGGCGGGTCTCGCCCCCCGCACGCTCGGGCTCGTGGCCCGCCGCCCAGATCGCGTGCTGCTCGGGCCAGCGCTCGGCGATCTCCGCCGACGTCATGCCCTCCCACTCGCCGAAGGAACGCTCCCGGACCCGCGGCTCCACGTGCACGGGCAGGCCCGTGCGGTCGGCGAGGGCCTGCGCGGTCGCCCGGGCCCGGCTCAGGTCGGAGGTGACGATGCGCGTCGGGAGGTAGCGGCTCGCGAGCGCCGCGGCGGCCGTCTCCGCCTGCCACACGCCCACGTCGTCCAGCGGGATGTCGACCTGCCCCTGGAGGCGGGCGCTCGCGTTGTGCGCGGTCCGGCCGTGCCGCCACAGGACGACGCGACCGGCGGTCACTCCCCGGCCCCGGCCGGCGCGGCGCCCTCGTCGGTGCCGTGCACGTCGGCGGGCAGCTCGATGACCGGGCAGTCCTTCCAGAGGCGCTCGAGGGCGTAGTACACCCGGTCCTCGGCGTGCTGGACGTGCACGACGATCTCGCCGAAGTCGATGAGGACCCAGCGGCCCTCGGACTTGCCCTCGCGGCGCAGCGGCTTGGCACCGAGCCGGTGCAGGGCCTCCTCCACGGAGTCGACGATCGCGCCGACCTGCCGCTCGTTGGTGCCCGACGCGATGACGAACGCGTCCGTCAGGACGAGCTGGCCGCTCACGTCGAGGGCGATGATCTCCTGGGCCTTGAGGTCGGCGGCGGCACGGGCGGCCGCCACGGTGAGCTCGACGGCGCGGTCGGATGCCGACACGGGTCTCCTCGGGTGGTTCGGGTGGAGCAGGGCAGGTGGTCAGAGCACCGGGGGTGCGGGTGCCGTGGCGGCGGCCGCGGGCGCGGGCGCCTCCGAGCGGGCGTCGTTCGTCGCGGTGTTGGCCACGAAGATGATGAGGAAGCCGAGCACGAAGCCCACGACCGCCAGGATGATCCACTGCAGCCAGGTGAACGGCAGCGGGCGACGGAGCCGCTCGGGCTGCTCGAGCTCGTCGTCCTCGTCGAGGACGGCGCCGCCGATCAGGACGCCGGTGGGGTCGGTCTGCTCGGCCTCGGCCTCCGGGGCCGGCGCGGGGGCCATCGCCTTGAGCAGCGTCTGCCACTGCGGGACGGGCACCTCGTCGTCGGCCTCGGGCGTCGCGCCGGCCGGGGCGGACGGCGCGGAGGCGGTCGACGCGCTCGTGGCCGGGAGAGGCTGCGGGCCGGCGGGCGTCGGGCTCCACGAGACGGCCGACGACCGCGCCGGGGACGACGGGGCCGACGTCGAGGCCGCAGGCGCACCCGGGGGGCGGGTGGCGGCGGCGGGTGCCGCCGGGGTGGCGGTCGTCGGGACGGCCGTCGCGGCCCCGGTCGCGGACCACGTGCCGCTCGGGACGCCGGCGGCAGGCCCGCGCGTCGGAGCCGGGGCAACGGGCCCTCGCGTCGGAGCCGGGGCGGCCGGCCCGGCCGGGGTGCTCGGGGCTGCGGGCCTCGCGCCGGCGGCAGCGGCACCCGCGCCGGGCACGGCGGGCTCCACGCCGGGGACGAGGGGCTTCGCGCCGGGACCGGTGGCCGGGGCCCCAGCGCCCGAGGTACCAGGGGCCGGGGCACCAGGGGCCGGGGCGCCAGCGGCCGCCGCCCCGGCGGGTCGCGATCCGCCCAGCCGGTCGCGGGCGGGAGCCCGCCCGGGCGCGGAGGTGGCGCCACCCGGTGCGGCTACGGCCGCTGCGGGCCCCGCACCACCCGTCGGCGCACCCGGGTCGGAGGCCGGCGCGGGGAGCGACCCCGGGCGCGCAGCGCGGTCC
>DAMBCY010000476.1:0-2896 GCA_032056255.1 Cellulomonas sp.
CCCCCGTGTCGACCGCCGCGCGCAGCTCCGTCTCCACCGTCGTGCCCGCGAGCGCCGGGAGCCCCTCGGTCAGCGACCGCCCCAGCAGCGCGGACCGGCTCCGCCCCAGCACCCGTTCGGCCTCGGCGTTGACGTACGCGAACCGCCACCCGCCGTCGAGCAGCAGGAACGGCGTGGCCATCGACTCCAGCACCCGGGCCAGGCGGGAGTCCGCCTCCCGCGCGCCGGTCGTCTCGTACGCCGTGCCCAGCACCCGCACGGCCGTGCCGTCCGGCCCCGGGAGGGCCATGCCGCGGGACTGCACCCAGCAGGACGTCCCGTCGGGCCGGCGCACCCGGTACTCGGCGGCGTACTCCGCGCACGTCGCGACGGCCTCGTCCAGCGCCGCGCGGACCCGGGCCCGGTCGTCCGGGTGCACCAGGGCCTCGAACGCCTCGATGCTGCCCGCGAAGGTCGGCACGCGGAACAGGGCGCGCAGCTGGTCGTCCCAGTCGAGCCGCCCCGAGCGCAGGTCCCAGTCGAAGGTGCCGACCCCGCCCGCGGCGACCGCGAGGCGCCACCGGAGCGGGTCGGCCTCGTACGACAGGCGCGCGGGTCCGGGCGAGGGGCGGTCGGTCACGACAGCTCCCCCCTGCTCGCCCGGCGACATCCGTCCGCCGAAGCATAGGCGAGCAGGGCGTGGCGTCGCCGGACGCGCGCGGCAGGCCGCACGGGCACCCCGCCCGGGTAGCCTGACGCGCACCCGGCCCCACCCGGCCGCACCGCCCGCCCACCCTCACCGCCCGGAGCCCCGATGTCCGACCTCGCCGCCCCCGCGAGCCCCGTCCCGCCGCGGGGCACGACGTCGCGATCGGGCTCCTTCGACTCCCGGATCCCGCCGCGGTGGCTGCCGCGGGCCCTGGTCATGGCGGTCGTCGCGGTGTTCGCCGGGATCCTGGTGTGGCGCGCGGCGACGATGCTCGGGAACGTCATCACGATCCTGGTGATCTCGTGGTTCGTGGCCCTGGCGATGGAGCCGATGATCCTGTGGCTCGGGCGGCACCGGGTCAAGCGGCCGCTCGCCACCGGGCTCACGATGCTCGGCTCCCTGGTGGTCGGGATCGGCGTCCTGGCGCTGCTGGGCGGGCTGTTCGTCAACCAGCTCGTCGACCTGGTGCAGTCCATCCCGGGGTACTACGCCGACCTGCGCGCGTTCCTGGGCGACCGGCTCGGCGTCGAGCTCCCCGCCACCGACGAGCTGCTGAGCAACGCCGGCGACTACGTCGGCGACCTCGCCCCCGGCATCGTCGGGGTCGGCACGTCGATCGCGGGCGGCCTGTTCACCGCCACCGCGGTGCTGCTGGTCGTCTACTACATGGCCGCCGCGGGTCCGAGGTTCCGCGCGGCGGTGTGCCGGTACCTCGCCCCGCACCGGCAGCGCGAGGTGCTGCGGCTCTGGGAGGTCTCGCAGGAGAAGGTCGCGGGGTTCATCACGTCCCGCATCGTGCTGGCGGCCATCTCCACGCTGTGCACCTGGGTGTTCCTCCAGGTGATCGGCGTCCCCTACGCCCTGCCGCTCGCCACGTTCACCGGCCTGGTCTCGCAGTTCATCCCGACCGTCGGGACGTACATCGGCGGCGCGCTGCCGGTGCTGGTCGCGCTGTCCGTGTCGCCGCTGACCGCCGTCGGGGTGCTGGTGTTCATCATCGCCTACCAGCAGGTCGAGAACCTGCTGCTCACGCCGAAGGTGTCCCAGCGCTCGCTGTCGCTGAACCCCGCGGTGGCCTTCCTGTCGGTGCTGGCGTTCGGCGCGGTGTTCGGCGCGCTCGGCGCGTTCCTGTCCCTGCCGGTGACGGCCACGATCCAGGCCGTCGCCTCGACGTACCTGCGCCGGCACGAGCTCGTCGACTCCTCGCTGCTGCAGGACGAGGACCTCCCGCGGACCCCGCGGCGCCCCGCGGGCGACGAGCTGCGGCCCGACGAGCTGCGGCCGCCGGTGGCGGGGCCGGCCGACCCCGCCGCCCGTCAGGAGTAGAAGACCTGCTCCACCACGGCGCGTGACCGGCGGGACACCCGCAGCCACGTGTCCTCGAGCTCCTGCCCGGACCCCGACGGGTACCCGACGACCGCCGCGAGCCCGGACGTCACCCGCCGGTCGTGCGGCAGCACGTCGGCGTGCCCGCCGGTGCGCCCCGTCCACAGCACCAGCGCGTCGCGCAGCCGGGACGCCAGGTCCCACGCCTCGACCAGCACGGCCGCGTCGTCGGGCGCCAGCAGCCCCGCCCCGGCCGCCGCGGCCAGCGCCTCGAGCGTCGACGTGGTGCGCAGCCCGGGCACGGCGTGCGCGTGCTGCAGCTGCAGCAGCTGCGCGGTCCACTCCACGTCGGAGATCCCGCCGCGGCCGAGCTTGAGGTGCCGGGTCGGGTCGACGCCGCGCGGCAGCCGCTCGGCCTCCACCCGGGCCTTGATCCGCCGCACCTCGCGGACACCCGCGGCGTCCAGGCCGCCCGCCGGGTAGCGCAGCGGGTCGACGAGGGCCACGAACCGCTCCCCCAGCGCCGGGTCCCCCGCGACGGGGCGGGCGCGCAGCAGCGCCTGGCTCTCCCACACCAGCGACCAGCGGGAGTAGTACTCGGCGTACGCGTCGAACGAGCGCACCAGCGGGCCGTTGCGGCCCTCGGGCCGCAGGTCCGCGTCGACCTCGAGCTCCGGCTCCGGGCCGACGGCGCCGAGCAGGGCGCGCAGCCGGGTGGCCGCACCGGTCGCGAAGTCCTGCGCGAGCACCGGGTCGGCGCCTGGGAGCGGGTCGTGCACGAACAGCACGTCGGCGTCCGACGTGTAGCCCATCTCCCGCCCGCCCAGTCGGCCCATCGCCACCACGAGCACCGCCGTCGGCGCCGCGTCCAGCCCGCGCGCG
>DAMBCY010000477.1:0-2892 GCA_032056255.1 Cellulomonas sp.
CCTCCGCGCCGATCAAGGGGACGGCGTCGACCGCGGTGGGCCTGACGGCGAAGGACCGCGCGGAGAACGTCATGATCACCGACCTGGTGCGCAACGACCTGCAGCGGGTGTGCGAGCCCGGGACGGTCGAGGTGACGACGCTGCTCGGGGTCGAGGAGCACCCCGGCCTGGTGCACCTCGTGTCGACCGTGCGCGGCCGGATCCGGGCCGAGGTGCGCGGCGCGGGGGACCTGTGGGCCCCGCTGCTGGCCGCCACGTACCCGCCCGGGTCGGTGTCGGGGGCTCCGAAGCTCGCGGCGCTGGCGACGATCGCGCGGCTCGAGCCCGGGCCGCGCGGGGCGTACTGCGGCGCGGTGGGCCGGGTGGACGTCGGCGTCGACGGGTCGGTCCGGGCGGAGCTCGCGGTGGGCATCCGGACGTTCGCGTGGCGCGACGGCGTGCTGCGGTTCGGCACGGGCGCGGGCATCACGTGGGGGAGCGACGCCGAGGCCGAGTGGGCCGAGACCGGGCTCAAGGCGCGCCGGCTGGTGGCGCTGGCCTCCGAGCCCGTGGTCCCGGGAGACTGAGCGCCGTGGACGTCCTGTGGTGGGAGGGCCGGCTGCGCGACCCGCGCGAGCCGCTGCTCTCCGGTGCCGACGCCGGGTTCGCGACGGGGCTCGGTGTGTTCGAGACCTGTGCGGTCGTCGGGGGCCGCGCGTTCGCCCTGACCCGGCACCTCGGCCGGCTGGCGACGTCGCTGGCGGCGCTCGACCTGCCGCCGGTCGACGAGGGCGAGGTGCGCGACGCGGTGGCCGCGGTGCTCGCGGTGTCGGGCCCTGCGGCGGGCCGGGTGCGGGTGACCGTGAGCCCGGGGGCCCCGGGTGCGGCGACGCCGACCCTGGTGGTCGCCGCCGGCCGGGCCCCGGTGCGCGGCCCGGCGCACGTGGTGCGGGTGCCGTGGGTGCGCAACGAGCGCTCGCCGCTCGCCGGCCACAAGGCCACCTCCGCCGCGGCCGACGTCCTCGCGCTGGCGGCCGCGACCCGTGCGGGCGGCAACGAGGCGGTGCTGGCGAACACCCGCGGCGACCTGTGCGAGGGCACGGGCTCCAACGTGCTCGTCGAGCGCGGGGGCGAGCTCGTCACCCCCGGGCTCGCGTCCGGCTGCCTGCCGGGGGTGACGCGGGCGCTGGCGCTCGAGTGGGGCGCGCAGGCCGGGCTGCCGGTGCGCGAGGCGCGGGCCGGCGAGCTGCCGTGGGCGGTCCTGGACGACGTCCGGGACGGCGCGGCGGGCCTCGCGCTCACGGGCTCGCTGCGCGGCGTGGCCCCCGTGCACGCGCTGGATGGCGCACCCGTCACCCCGGGCGCGCTGACGGCCGGGCTCGCCGAGGTGTTCCGCGCGCGGTCCGCGGACGAGCCGGACCCCTAGCGCCGGGCGGTGCCGCGGTCCTCAGGCGGTGAGCAGCGCGGCGATGAGGGCCGCGATCTCGCCCTCCATGCGGTCGCTCTCGGCGCCGAGCGCGACCAGCTGCTCCGTCGCCGTGAGGAACCGCTCCAGCGGCTCCGACGGCGAGGCGAGCAGCGCGCTGCCCTCGATGCCGGTCAGCGAGATCAGCGTGAACAGCGGGTCCTCGTCGCGCCACACCTGCACGTCGCCGCAGCCGGCGGGGTCGTCGGCGTCGGCGAGCATCCCCTGGAGCAGGAGCTCGCGGCCGAGCAGCCACACCGAGGTGGACTGGGGGCTGGTGAACACGGCGCGCACCGTGTACGGGTCGCTCACGCGGTAGGACAGCTCCGCGGTGACCGGCAGGACGCTGGCATCCGAGCTGATGAGCTGCATGGCGACGGACTCGACGACGTCGTACGAGCGCTGGGTCACCGCAACCTCCTTCGTCGACCGGCATGTCCGCCTGGTGCGTCGCGACCATCATGACAGCCGGGCAGCTCCCCGGAACGACGTCGGACGCAACTTCACCCGCTGGGAGGTCTCAGAACGGGTCCGGGGCGGTCGACCGGGGCGGCGCTGCGGCATCGCCGCCGCCGGTGGGCGGTGATCGTGCGGGGCGCCGGGTCGGTTTCGGACTTGGCCCCCGGGTCGGGTAGAGTTCTCCAACGCCGGGCGATTGGCGCAGTGGTAGCGCGCTTCGTTCACACCGAAGAGGTCACTGGTTCGAACCCAGTATCGCCCACCCGGCTCGAAGGCCCTCGTCCCACGGACGGGGGCCTTCGTCGTGCCTGCCCGGTGCGCCCGCGGACGGGCCGGACGACCGTGTCCGCCCGAGGCGGGTGAGCACGTCGGTAGCATCGACCCGGACCCCGCGCGCGAGGCGCGGGCCCGACCCGAGGAGACCATGCACGTGTCCGAGCTCATCACCCTCACCGTCGACGGCGTCAGCACCACGGCCGAGGCGGGGACGACGGGCACGGACCTGTTCTCCGCGCGCCGCGAGGTCGTGGTCGTCCGCGTCGACGGCGAGCTGCGGGACCTGTCGCGCGCGCTGCCCGACGGTGCGGTCGTCGAGGCCGTGACGATCGACTCGCCCGACGGGCTCGCCGTGCTGCGCCACTCGGCCGCGCACGTGCTCGCGCAGGCCGTGCAGGAGGTGAACCCGACCGCGAGGCTCGGCATCGGGCCGCCGGTGACCGACGGCTTCTACTACGACTTCGACGTCGCGACCCCGTTCACCCCCGAGGACCTCAAGGCCCTCGAGAAGGTGATGACCCGCATCGTCAAGGAGGGCCAGACCTTCCGCCGGGTCGAGGTGACCGACGACGAGGCGCGCGCGCTGGCCGCGGACGAGCCGTACAAGCTCGAGCTCATCGACCTCGCCGGCGGCCCGGGCTCGGGTGCCGTGGACGAGTCCGCGGAGGGTGCCTCCGTGGAGGTGGGCGGCGGCGAGCTGACCGTCTACGACA
>DAMBCY010000478.1:0-2889 GCA_032056255.1 Cellulomonas sp.
CTCGCGGTGCACTTCCTCGCAGCCCTGGTCGCGCCTGCGCTCGTGTCGTGGCTCGGCCGCAAGGCGTTCTGGGTGCTCGCGCTGGCCCCCGCGTCGGCCACCGTGTGGGCGCTGACGCTGACGCAGCGGGTGATGGACGGCGACGGGCCGGTGCAGACCGTCGAGTGGATCCCGGGCCTCGGGCTCGACCTCACCTTCCGGCTGGACACGCTGTCCTGGCTGATGACGCTGCTGGTCGGCGGCGTCGGGGCCGTGGTGCTCGTCTACTGCTCGGCGTACTTCAAGGCCAACGCGTCCGGGCTCGGCCGGTTCAGCGGCGTCCTGGTCGCGTTCGCGGGGACGATGCTCGGGCTGGTCACGGCCGACGACACGTTGCTGCTGTTCGTGTTCTGGGAGCTGACGACGGTCTTCTCCTACCTGCTCATCGGGCACTACCACGAGCGCAAGGCCAGCCGGCGGGCGGCGATGCAGGCCATCGTCGTGACGACGGCCGGCGGCCTGACGATGCTGGTCGGCGTCATCATGCTGGGCGAGGCGGCCGGCACGTACCGGCTCTCCGAGACGCTCGCGGACCCGCCACACGGCGGCCTGGTCACCGCCGCGGTGGTCTGCCTGCTGGTCGGCGCGGCCAGCAAGTCCGCGCTGATCCCGCTGCACTTCTGGCTGCCCGCCGCCATGGCCGCCCCGACGCCGGTGAGCGCGTACCTGCACGCGGCCGCGATGGTGAAGGCCGGCGTCTACCTGGTCGCGCGGTTCGCCCCCGCCTACGCGGAGCTGCCGGCCTGGCGCGCGATCGTGCTCACGCTCGGTTGCGGGACGCTGCTGCTCGGCGGCTACCGCGCGCTGCGGCAGCACGACCTCAAGCTGATCCTCGCGTTCGGCACGGTCAGCCAGCTGGGGCTGATCATCCTGCTGGTCGGCTACGGCACGAAGGCCACCGCGCTGGCGGGCCTCGCGATGATCGGCGCGCACGCGATGTTCAAGGCGGCGCTGTTCCTCGTCGTCGGCGTCGTGGACGCCGCGACCGGCACCCGCGACCTGCGCCGGCTCTCGGGGGTCGGGCGTGCGCTGCCGGTGACCGCGCTGGCCGGCGGGCTCGCGACGCTGTCGATGATCGGCGCGCCGCCGTTCGCCGGGTACGTCGCCAAGGAGGCCGCGCTCGAGGCGTTCTCGCACGGCGGGGACCCGGTCGACGCGGTCGTGCTGGTCGCGGTCGCCCTGGGGTCGGCGCTGACGGTCGCCTACGGCATCCGGCTGTGGTGGGGCGCGTTCGCCACGAAGCCGGTGCTGTCCCCGGCCGCCGTGCGCGCCCTGGCGCACGCGAAGGACCCGCTCGCGGCCAAGGAGGCCAAGGAGGCCGCGCACGCGCCCGCCGAGCCGGCGCCGGACGACGAGTGCGCCGTCCCCGCCCCGGTCGGCCGCCCGTCCCTGCTGCTGGTCTGGCCCGCGATGCTGCTCGCCGTGCTCGGCCTCGGCGTCGCGCTGCTGCCCGCCCTCGGCGAGGAGCTGCTCGCGCCGCTCGCAGACCTCTACCCGGCCGGGGAGCCCGGCCACCTCGTGCTCTGGGGCGGGCTCACCCCGGCGCTCGCGATCACCGTCGCGGTGCTCACGGCCGGCGTGCTGCTGTTCCTGGCCCGCCGCCCCGTCGAGGCCGCGCAGGCCGCGATGCCGCACGTGCCCGAGGCCGACCGGCTGTACCGGCGGTTCATGCGCCGCCTGGACGACGCGGCCGCCGACGTCACCGCGCTCACCCAGCGCGGCTCGCTGCCCGTGTACCTCGGCGGCATCCTCGTGGTCTTCGTCGTGGCGGTCGGCATCCCGCTGATCGCCTCCACCGGGCTGCCGACCGAGGTGCGCCGCTGGGACCGGCCCGCGCAGGCGGTCGTCGGGGCGTTCGTCGTCGTGGCCGCGGTGCTGGTCGCCCGCGCCCGGCGGCGCCTGAAGGCCGTCATCCTGCTCGGCGTGTCCGGCTACGGCGTCGCGGCCCTGTTCCTCCTGCACGGCGCCCCGGACCTGGCCCTGACGCAGGTGCTGGTCGAGACCGTCACGCTCGTGGTGTTCGTCCTGGTCATGCGCCGCCTCCCGCCGTACTTCTCGGACCGGCCGCTGGTGGGCTCCCGCTGGGTGCGCCTCGGCATCGGCCTCGCGGTCGGCCTGACCGTCGGGGCGCTGGCGCTGATCGTGCCGGGCGCCCGGGTGCACGAACCCGTGTCCGTGCACTTCGCCGAGGAGGCGTACGCGTTCGGCGGCGGCAAGAACATCGTCAACGTGACCCTGGTCGACATCCGCGCCTGGGACACGATGGGCGAGATCTCGGTGCTGCTGGTCGCGGCGACCGGCGTCGCGTCGCTCGTGTTCCTGCGCAAGCGGTCCGGGGCGATCTTCCGCGCCGGGGACGCACCGGAGTCCCGGCAGGTGTGGGGCGGCGGCGACGACCCGATGGCCGCGGTCCGCCGGCCCGTCGTCGAGCGGGCGGCCTACCGGTCCCGGGAGTGGTTGCGCGCCGGGTCCACGCTCGCGCCGCGCCGTCGGTCCGTGGTGTTCGAGGTCGTCGTCCGGCTGCTGTTCCACACGATGATCGTGTACTCGCTGTTCCTGCTGTTCTCCGGCCACAACGCGCCCGGCGGCGGGTTCGCCGCGGGCCTGGTCACCGGGATCGCGCTGATCGTGCGGTACCTGGCCGGCGGGCGCTACGAGCTCGGCGAGGCGGCGCCGGTGCAGCCGGGCCTGCTGCTGGGCAGCGGCCTGTTCCTGTCCGCCGGCGTGGGGCTCGGCGCGCTGGTCTTCGGCGGCTCCGTGCTGCAGTCCTGGATCATCGACGTCAGCCTGCCGCTGGTCGGGGACATCCACCTCGTGACGTCGCTGTTCTTCGACGTGGGCGTGTACCTG
>DAMBCY010000479.1:0-2877 GCA_032056255.1 Cellulomonas sp.
GCCGCGGCGAGCCGGTCGAGGTGCGTGCGCTGCACCCGGCGGAACGCCGTCGCCAGGCCGACGCCGACCAGGGCGAGCGCGATGGCGATGACGAACGGCACCGTGAAGTCGCCCTCGGCCTTGGCGGCCATGCTGGACGCGAGCCGCGGGGCGAAGAACGCCGACACCGAGTAGGCGACGAACACCATGGCGTAGTTGATGCCCTGGTACCGGGGCCCGAAGTTCTTCATGGTCAGCGCCGGGAACACGCCCATCACGCCGCCGAAGCACAGGCCGAGGCCGATGATGCCGATCGTGAACCCGACGGTGGAGGACACCGTGACGAGCACCAGCAGGGCGAGCGCGACGACGCCGTAGATGATCGACAGCGCCGTGGTGTAGCCGAGGCGGTCGGAGACCGCGCCCCACAGCACCCGGCCCAGCGCGTTGCAGGCCGAGTAGACGGAGACGAGCACGGCGGCGGACGCGGCGGTCAGGCCGAACATGGACTGGCCGATCGGCGAGGCGTTGGACGCGATCATCAGCCCGGAGAACGCGCCGAACGCCATCATCACGAAGATCATCCAGAACGCCGGGGTCGCCAGCGTGCCGCGCCACGGCACCGCGATCGGCGGGCGACCGGCCGGCGGGGTCCAGCCCGCGGGGGCGTAGCCGACCGGGGCGGGCCGCACGACGAACGAGGCGATGACGACGACGACGGCGTACACGCCGCCCATCCAGAGGAACGCGGAGCGGACGCCGGAGCCGGCGATGATCGCGTTGCCGACCGGTGCGGCGATCACGGCCGCGGCGCCCATGCCGCCGGTGATGAGGCCGGCGGCCATGCCGCGGCGGTCCGGGAACAGCTTCATCGTGTTGCCGAGGCAGCCGGAGTACGCCAGGCCCTGGCCGAGGCCGGCGAGCAGGCCGTAGGACAGGTACAGCGCGGTCAGCGAGGTGGCCGCGCCGGTGAGGGCGAAGCCGCCTGCGAACATCAGGCCGCCGACCAGCACGAGCCAGCGGGTCCAGCCGCGGTCGGTGAGGATGCCGCCGAGGATCATCGGGATCGGCCCGACGGCGGCGTTGATGGTGAACGCCATCATCACCTGGGGCATGGTCCAGCCGTGCGCCGCGGACAGCGGTCCGGCCAGCACGGAGAACGCGTAGATCGCGCCGGTGCACATGAGCACGGCGACCGAGGACCAGAGCACGGCCCAGCGGTTGATCGGGGTCGACGTCGTCGTCGAGGTCATGGCGGTGGTGCCTTTCCGGCGAGAAGGGGGTGACGCGGGAGGGGGCGGTGGTGCGGGGAGGCGGTGCTCAGCCGAGGACGTCGGCCAGCCCGCCCCACGTCTCGGAGAACAGGCCCGCGGGCATGGTCCGCAGGTCCTCGGCGACGTCCGGCACGAAGTCCATCCGGTCCAGCACGTCGCGCTGCAGGTCGATCCCGGGGGCGATCTCGGTGACGGTCATCCGCCCGTCGCGGAGCTCGAGAACAGCGCGCTCGGTCACGTAGAGCACGCGCTGGCCGGACCCCGCGGCGAACGACCCGGCGTAGGTGATCTGCTCGACGTCGGCGAGGAACTTGCGCGCGCGGCCCTCGGTGACGATCCGCAGCTCGCCGTCGACGATCTCGGTGACGAGCCCGCCGGCCGTGAACGTGCCCGCGAACACGAGGGTGCGCGCGGACTGCGAGATGTTGATGAACCCGCCGCAGCCGGACACCCGGGTGCCGAACTTCGACACGTTGACGTTGCCGTGCGCGTCGGTCTGCGCGAGGCCGAGCACCGCGACGTCGAGGCCGCCGCCGTCGTAGAAGTCGAACTGGGCGTGGTGGTCGACGAGCGCCTCGGGGTTCCAGGCGTGCCCGAAGTCCTTGAGCCCCGCGGGGACGCCGCCGACCGCGCCGGCCTCGGTGGTGCCGAGCACGAGCTCGCTGACGCCCTCCTCGGCGGTGACGGAGCCGACGTCGCACGGGATGCCGACGCCCAGGTTGAGCACCGACCCGCGGCGCAGCTCCATGGCCGCGCGCCGGGCGATGACCTTGCGCTCGCCGAGCGGGATGCCGGCGACCCTGGACAGCGGGACGCGCAGCTGGCCGGAGAACGACGGGTTGTAGTGCGTGTTCTCGGTCTGGAAGTGGTTCTCGGGCTCGGAGACCACGAGGTAGTCGACGAGCAGCCCGGGCACCGTGACGTCGTTGGGGTCGAGCGACCCGGCCTCGGCGACCGACTCGACCTGCGCGATGACGATGCCGCCGGAGTTGTGGGCGGCCTGCGCGATGGGGAGCACCTCCATCTTGAGGCCCTCCTTCGACAGCGTGAGGTTGCCGTGGGTGTCGGCGACCGTGCCGCGGATCAGGCCCACCTGGATCGGGAAGGAGGGGTAGAAAAGCCACTCCTCGCCGGCGAGCTCGACCACCTGGACGTAGTCCTCGGTGGTGCAGGCGGACATCCGGGCGCCCTCGACGCGCGGGTCGACGAACGTGCCGATGCCGACCTTGGTGACGACGCCGGGCCGGTGCGCGGCGATCTCCCGGTAGAGCTGCGTGATGACGCCCTGCGGCAGGTTGTAGGCCTCGACGGCGTCCTCGGAGATCAGCTGGGCGAACGCCGGGGACGCGATGGCGATGCCGCCCATCCAGCGCCTGACCAGGCCGCGGTGGCCCCAGTGGCTCATCCCCTTGTCGCGGCGGTTCCCGACGGCGCTGGCGTGCACGACGTGCAGCGCCGACGGCGTCCCCTGCTCGAGGAAGCGGGCCTCGACGGCGCGCATCGTCTCCTCGTTCACGCAGGACAGGCCGAAGCCGGACAGGGCCACGGTGGCGCCGTCCGGGATCAGGGCGGCGGCTTCCTCGGCGGTGATGATCTGGGCCACGAGCAGACTCCTTCGTCGACG
>DAMBCY010000480.1:0-2502 GCA_032056255.1 Cellulomonas sp.
CCATGACCATCGGCATCAACACCTCGCCGCTGGCGGGCAAGGGCGGCAAGAACCACAAGGTCACCGCCCGCCAGGTCAAGGACCGCCTCGACTCCGAGCTCGTCGGCAACGTGTCGCTGCGCGTGGTCCCGACCGACCGCCCCGACGCCTGGGAGGTCCAGGGCCGCGGCGAGCTCGCGCTGGCGATCCTGGTCGAGCAGATGCGCCGCGAGGGCTTCGAGCTGACCGTCGGCAAGCCGCAGGTCGTCACCAAGAAGGTCGACGGGCACGTGCACGAGCCGGTCGAGCGCATGACCATCGACGTCCCCGAGGAGTACCTGGGCGCGGTCACGCAGCTGCTCGCCCAGCGCAAGGGGCGCATGGAGACGATGTCGAACCACGGCACCGGCTGGGTCCGCATGGAGTTCCTGGTCCCGTCGCGCGGCCTCATCGGCTTCCGCACCCGGTTCCTCACCGACACCCGCGGCACCGGCATCGCGTCCTCCATCGGCGAGGGCTACGAGCCGTGGGCCGGCCCGATCGAGACCCGCGTGTCGGGCTCGCTCGTCGCCGACCGCGCCGGGGTCGTGACGCCCTTCGCCATGATCAACCTGCAGGAGCGCGGCTCGTTCTTCGTCGACCCCACCCAGGAGGTCTACGAGGGCATGATCGTCGGCGAGAACTCCCGCGGAGAGGACATGGACGTCAACATCACCAAGGAGAAGAAGCTCACCAACATGCGCTCCTCCACGGCCGACAACTTCGAGAACCTGGTGCCGCCGCGGCACCTGACCCTCGAGGAGTCCCTGGAGTTCGCCCGCGAGGACGAGTGCGTCGAGGTGACCCCCGAGGTGGTGCGGATCCGCAAGGTGATCCTGGACCAGACCGAGCGGGCCCGGGCCTTCGCCCGCACCAAGCGGGCCTGACCGCCCTGCCATGAGCACCCGCGCGAGCACGCCGCCCACCACGGGTGGCGTGCTCGCGGTGCACGCGCACCCGGACGACGAGACGCTGACGTCCGGCGCGCTCCTGGCCACCTGGGCGGCCGCCGGGCGGCCCGCGACCGTCGTCACCTGCACCCGGGGCGAGCGCGGCGAGGTCATCGGCGCGCCGCTCGCGCACCTCGAGGGCGACGGCCCCGGGCTGGCCGCGCACCGCGAGCGCGAGCTCGCACGCGCGGTCGCCGCCCTGGGCGCGACCCAGCTGTTCCTGGACACCCTCCCGCTCCCCGCGCCCCTGACCGCCAGCCTGCTGCACGTCGAGGTTGCAGAAGATGGGGGTTTCAGAGCCGCGAAGCCCCCGTCTTCTGCAACCTCGTCGCTGCCGGAGACCCGGTACGAGGACTCGGGGATGGCCTGGGTCGGGACCGGGGCGGCCGGGGCGGCGAGCGAGGTGCCCGCGCGGGCGTTCGTCCGGGTGCCGCTCGACGAGGCCGCCGCCCGGCTCGCGGGGCTGCTGCGCCGGCTGCGGCCGGAGCTGGTCGTGACGTACGAGCCCGGCGGCGGCTACGGGCACCCCGACCACGTGCGCGCGCACCAGGTCACGGTGCGCGCGGTCGAGCTCGCGGGAGACCCGGCGTGGCCGGGCGGTCTCGCGGGACCGGACGATGTCGCGGGACCGGGCGATGTCGCCGGACCGGGAGGTCTCGCCGGACCGGCCGGTCCGGCGGCCGCCACCGCGCCGTACGCCCCCGCCGTCGCGTGGGCGGTGCAGGACGCCGCCGCGCTGCGCGCCGGGTACGCGGCGCTGGCGCAGGACCCGGACGTGCGGTCCGTCCTGGCCGCCGCGGCCGACGACCGCCGCGCCACCCGCGAGGCCCCGCTGACGCTGCCCGACCCCGGGGGCCCGCTGCCGTCCGTCGCCGGCGCGGGCGCCGCTGACCTGCTCGTGCCGGTCGCCCCGGTGCGCGACCGGGTGCTCGCCGCCCTGCGCGCGCACGCCACGCAGGTGCAGGTCGTCCGCCCGCTGGCCCACCGGGACGCGGTGGCGTGCCTGGCGCTGTCGAACCTCGTGCTCGAGCCGGTGCTGCCGGTCGAGGGCTACCGCTGGGCGGCCGGGCATGCCCCGGTGGACCTCCCGCTGCCGCCGGGCGTCCGGCGGGCGTGACGCCCGCGACCGGGGCAGGCTCCCGGGGCGTGACGCGCACGGCGGTCGGACGTAGCCTCTAGCCCGTGCCGACCCTGTCCCCGCCCCTCGTCCTGCGCGCCGTGGGCGCCGTGCTGCTCGGTGTCGTCGTCGGCGCCGTCGGGACGGTGCTGCACCGTTCGTCCCGGCCGTGGGGCGTCGTCGTGTGCCTGCTGCTGGTCCTCGCGGCGTCCGTCGCCGCGCGCGCGTGGGCCGGCTGGGTCGCGTCCCTCGGGCTGCTGGTGGGCCTGTTCGCGAGCGTGCAGGTGCTCTCGGGCCGCGGGCCCGGCGGCGACGTGCTGGTCCCCGCGGACGGGTCGATCGGCTGGGTGTGGGCGGTCGGCGCGCTGCTGGTGGCGCTCGGGGCCGCCCTGGCGCCGCGCTCGTGGTTCGCCGAGG
>DAMBCY010000480.1:2512-2846 GCA_032056255.1 Cellulomonas sp.
CGCGGTCGACCCGCTGCTCGGCGACGGCGACCCCACCGGGGCGGGTGCGACCGACGCGTACCGTGCCGCGATCAGCCGCCTGCCCGCCGGCGTCGCGGTCGTGACGGTGCGCTGGCGCGGGACGGACCACGCGACCACCGTGAGCGCGCTGACGTCGGTGTCGCTCGAGCCGCCGATGCTGCTGTTCTGCGTGCACCAGGACTCCCGGCTGCGCGACGCCCTGGACGACGTGGGCACGTGGGCGGTGAGCGTGCTGGCCGCCGACCAGGCCCCGGTGGCCGAGTGGCTCGCCTCGCCCGGTCGTCCCGCGGTCGGCCAGCTGGACCGGGTGCCG
>DAMBCY010000481.1:0-2844 GCA_032056255.1 Cellulomonas sp.
CTGCCGGAGACCGAGCTCATCGCGGCGTCCGAGGTCAACGAGGCGTACGAGCGGGTGCTGGCCTCGGACGTGCGCTACCGGTTCGTCATCGACGCCGCGACGATCGCGTGAGCGCCCGGATCGTCTTCCTCGACGTCGACGGCACCTACGCCCACCACGGCGTCGTCCCGCCGGGGCACGTCACGGCCGTCCGGGCCGCCCGCGCCGCGGGGAACCGCGTGCTGCTGTGCACCGGACGGCCGATGTCGATGCTCCCGCCGCCGGTGGTCGCCGCCGGGTTCGACGGCGTCGTGGCGTCCGCCGGCGGCTACGCGGTGGTCGACGGCACCGTGCTCCGGGACGTCCGGTTCCCGGCCCACCTCGCCGCGCAGGCGGTGGCCGTCCTGGACCGGCACGACGCCGCCTACCTGCTCGAGGCCCCCGACACGCTGTACGGGCGCCCGGGCGTCGACCGCCGGCTGGACGAGCTGCTGGGCGGTTTCCTGCCCACCGACCGGGCCGACCAGGAGCCGGCGCCGTTCGACATCCTCCGCAACCTGGAGACGTCGGACGACCTGTCCGGCGCGTCGTTCGCGAAGATCACCTACTTCGGCTCGCGCGCCCCCTGGCCGCAGGTGCAGCAGGACGTCGGCACCGCCCTGCGGGTGCTGCCCTCCTCGATCTCCGCGATGGGCGAGTCGGCCGGCGAGATCTCCCTGGCGGACGTGCACAAGGCGGTCGGGATGGCGGCCGTGCTGGAGCACCTCGGCCTGGACTGGTCGGACGCGGTCGCGTTCGGCGACGGGCTGAACGACGTCGAGATGCTGGCGCACGCCGGGATCGGCGTGGCGATCGAGGGGGCGGACCCGCAGGTGCTCGCCGTCGCGGACCGCACCGCGGCGGGGCCGCTGGAGGAGGGGCTGGTCGCGGCGTTCGGGGAGCTCGGGCTGGTGTAGCGGGCGCGCTGATGCAACTATTCTTGCAGGACGTCAGAATAGTTGCAGGAGGGCTACCCGACCATGGACCTCGGCAACCCGCTGCAGTCCCTCATCCCGAGCCTCGACTCGGCCGTCCTCGGCGTGCTGGCCCGGACGGAGAGCGCGCTCGGGCAGTCGCAGATCCACCGCCTCGCCGCACGCGGTTCACGACCGGGCCTGGCGCTGGCGATCGACCGCCTCGTCGCGCACGGGCTCGTCCTGGCCGAGCCGAGCAACGCCGGTCACGTCTACCGGCTGAACCGCGCGCACCTCCTCGCCGCCCCGGTCCTGGTCGCGGCCGACGCGCGTCGCGAGCTGCTGCGGCGACTGTCCGAGGCGTGCGACCGACTCGAGCCCCCCGCGCTGTCCGCGGCGGTCTTCGGGTCCGTCGCCCGCGCCGAGTCGAGCGCAGAGAGCGACGTGGACCTGCTGCTGGTCGTCCCGGACGACCTCGATCGGGCGACGCCGGAGTGGCAGGACCAGGTACGCCGGCTGGAGTCGGACGTCGTCGCGTGGACCGGGAACCGGCTCGAGGTCGTGGTCGTCAGCCAGGCCCACCTCACCAGGCTCGCCGAGAACGCGGAGCCCCTCGTCGACTCCTGGCGCACCGACGCCCGCACCCTCGCCGGAACGGACGTCCTCGACCTGCTGCCCGCGCCCCGTTCCGAGGCCGACCGATGACTCCGAAGAAGCTGCAGACCCGCGACGCCGACCGACCCGAGGCGCGCCGTCGGCGACAGGTCGCCGAGAAGTACCTGGAGGTGGCCCGGCTCATCGACAGCGAGGACGGCCTGGCGATCAACGTCACGGTCGGACTGGCGGTGCTCGCCGGGATCGCCGCCGGCGACGCGATCTGCGCCTCCGCGATCGGCCGGCGGTACTCGGGGCCCGACCACGCCGCCGCCGCGGACCTCCTCGGCACGGTCGAGGCGGCGCTCGGCAGGACCCTCCGGTCGCTGATCGGCTTCAAGCCCGCGGCGCACTACGGTTCGAGCATCCTCTCCGACGACGACCGCAAGCAGGCACTCCGAGCCGCGGGCGCCCTCGTCGACGAGGCGCGCACCCGCACCACCTGACACCGGGCGCGACGAAGCCGAGGCCACGCCGCTGGGGATCCTGCTCTGTCGTGGCCGCCGGACACCGCCGATACCGGCTCACACCGCGACGACGTCGACCGGGTGGTCCAGGCCGGCGAAGTCGACCGCGTTGCGGGTGCAGAGCGTCGCACCGTGCGCGTGCGCGGTGGCGGCGACGAGCAGGTCCACCGTGCGGCTGCGCGGCTGACGCCCGGCCGCCACGACGGCGGCGGCCAGCTGCCCGTAGCTCGCGGCGACGGCGTCGTCGAGAGGCAGCGCGTCGAAGTGCCGCTGGATCACGCTCAGCCGTCGCAGCCGCTCCGCCCGGGTCGCGTCGTCCCGCGCTGCCAGGACGCCGAAGTGCCGCTCGGCGAGCGTCGCCGCGCTGATCGCGACGAGACCCGGCAGCGGGACGAAGTCCGGCCCCAGCAGGACGCTGGTGTCCAGGACCGCACGCGCCTCTCGGGTCACCGCTGGTCCCACGGGTCGCGGAGCTCGTCGTCGACCTGCTCGCGGTCGTGCGCCCACTGCGCATCGGCCGGCCCTGCGTTGCACACGTGCCACGGCGTCGGCGCATCTCGTCGCGGGGGTACCCTGCGTCCGGCAGGGTTGCGACGACGAGGACGGGAGGCTGCCCGCGATGGCCGGCTCCCAGACCGCCCTGCGCGAGGCGAACCGCGCGACGGTCGTCGACACGATCCGCCGCTACGGCGGCCTGACCCAGGTCGAGCTCGCCTCCACGACCGGGCTGTCCGCCGCGACGGTGTCGAACATCGTCCGCGAGCTGCAGGGCGCCGGGACCGTGGCGGCGC
>DAMBCY010000482.1:0-2839 GCA_032056255.1 Cellulomonas sp.
GAGGTGGGGTTCGAGCAGGCGCTGGCCGGTCTCGGCGCCGCTGTGCCGTTCCTCGGGACGCACACCCCGAAGCTCGACGACAAGGGCCGGCTGATCCTCCCCGCCAAGTTCCGGCCCCAGCTGGCCCAGGGGCTGGTCATGACGCGAGGGCAGGACCGCTGCCTGTTCCTGCTGCCGCTCGACGAGTTCGCGCGGATGCACGACAAGCTCCGGCAGGCGCCGGTCACCTCGAAGCAGGCGCGGGACTACCTGCGCGTGTTCCTGTCCGGGGCCTCCGACGAGGTGCCGGACAAGCAGGGGCGGGTCTCGATCCCGCCGATGCTGCGCGCCTACGCCGGGCTCGACCGGGACGTCGCCGTGATCGGCGCCGGCACCCGCGTGGAGATCTGGGACCTGCAGGCCTGGGAGACGTACCTGGCCGAGCAGGAGGCCGGTTACGCCGAGACCGCCGAGGAGGTCTTCCCCGGCGCCTTCTGACCACCCACCCGCACGACACGCAGGCCCGCAGGACCACCGCCCGGTGAGACCTCCCCCCGGCAGCTCTGACGCACTTCCCCGGCGTCAGAGGGCCGGTGGGGGATCTGGTCGGACGGCGGAGGGGCCGCCCGACCACCACCTCGGTACCACCCGGCACCACCCAGCAGCACCCGGCACCAGACCGCAGCACCGGACGCCACCGAGAGGAGAGCACCGCATGACCGAGCCCGACGCCGCCTCCCGGCACACGCCCGTGCTGCTGCAGCGGTGCCTGGACCTGCTCGCGCCGGCGCTCGCGGAGCCGGGGTCGGTGATGGTCGACGCCACGCTCGGCATGGGCGGGCACACCGAGGGCGTCCTGGACGCGCTGCCGCACGTCCGGGTCGTCGGCGTGGACCGCGACCCGGAGGCGCTCCGGCTCGCCTCGGCGCGGCTGGCGCGGTTCGGCGACCGGTTCACCCCGGTGCACGCGGTGTACGACGAGATCCCCGACGTCCTCGAGCGGCTGGGCCTGCCCGGCGTGCAGGGCGTCCTGATGGACCTCGGGGTGTCGTCCCTGCAGCTGGACGAGGCGGCGCGCGGGTTCTCCTACGCGCAGGACGCCCCGCTGGACATGCGGATGGACCCGACGCGCGGCCGGACGGCCGCCGACGTGCTCAACACCTACGACGAGGCCGACCTGGTCCGCGTGCTGCGCGAGTACGGCGAGGAGCGGTTCGCGCAGCGGATCGTCCGACGCATCGTGCAGGCCCGCGAGCAGGCACCGGTCGAGCGCTCGGGGCAGCTGGTGGACCTGGTGCGCGCGGGGATCCCCGCGGCGGCGCGGCAGACCGGCGGCAACCCGGCGAAGCGCACCTTCCAGGCGCTGCGGATCGAGGTGAACGACGAGCTCGCGGTGCTGGGCCGCGCCGTGCCGGCGGCGGTCGAGTCCCTCGTGGTCGGCGGCCGGATCGTCGTCGAGGCGTACCAGTCGCTCGAGGACCGCCTGGTGAAGCGCGCGTTCGCCGCAGGCGCTGAGATCAGCGCCCCGCCCGGGCTCCCGGTGGTCCCGGACACGCACGAGCCCTACCTCCGGCTGCTGACCCGGGGCGCCGAGGAGGCCGACGCGGCCGAGCTCGCCCGCAACCCGCGGTCGCAGTCCGTGCGGCTGCGCGCCGCCGAGCGGCTCCGGCCGACGCCGGAGCACCGGAGGCCGGGCGCCGTGCGCGAGCCGCGAGGCTCCCGCGGTGCCGACCACCGCACCCCCCGACCCACCCGCACGACCGGACCGAGGAGAACCGCATGAGCGCCGAGCACGCCACGGCGCGGGTGTCCGCCCCGCGGGTCCGTCCCCGTCCGTCCGGCGCCCCGGCGACCACGACCCGGACCGCCCCGCGGCTGCGCCTGGTGCGCCCGCCGGCGCAGGTCCGGACCCACGTGCCGTTCGTCGTGACGTGCATGGCGATCCTGGCGGCCGCGCTGCTGGCCGCGCTGCTGCTCAACACCCAGCTCGCGGCGGGCTCCTACGCGACCCGCAAGCTCGACGTCCGGCTGGCGGAGCTCGCCCGCACCGAGCAGCAGCTGTCCGCCGAGCTCGACACCAACAAGTCGCCCGCCAAGCTCGCGGAGCGCGCGACCGCGCAGGGGATGGAGCCGGCCGGGCCGACGGCCTGGCTGCGCCTCGCGGACGGCACCGTGCAGGGCGCGACGGGGGCGGGGCAGTGAGCACCCCGCCGCGGCGCACCTCGGCCCCCGCGCGGCCCGCCCGGCGGGGCGTGGCCGCGCGGCCGAACGGGGTCCCGGCCGCGCGCGGCGCCGGCGGCCCCCGGCGCCCCGGGGGACCCAGCGTCGCCGTGCTCAACCGGCGCCGCTCGTTCCTGGTCGTGGCCGTCACCCTGCTGCTCACGGTGTGGGCCGGTCGCCTGGTCTGGATCCAGGGGTTCGACAGCAGCGCGCTCGCGGCCGAGGCGCTGGAGGCGCGCAAGACGACCGCGACGCTCGTCGCGGCCCGGGGCCAGATCACGGACAGCCGCGGCGAGGTGCTCGCGACCTCCGTGGACCGGTACAACATCGTGGTCAACCAGGAGCAGCTCAAGTCCTGGTCCGCGAAGGTGGACGACGAGACGTACGCCGGTGCCGCCGGTGCCGCCCAGCTGCTGGCCCCGCTGCTCGAGCTGAACGCCGCCGAGCTCGGTGCGACCCTCGACGGCGACGCGGGCTGGAAGGTCGTCGCGAAGAACGTGCTGCCCGAGGTCTGGCAGGCGGTCCGCGAGCTGCGGATCAACGGCATCAGCGGCGAGCAGGTCTCCGACCGGGTCTACCCGAACGGCAACCTGGCCGGGAACATCCTGGGCTGGGTCAACTCCGAGGGCGTCGGTGCCGC
>DAMBCY010000483.1:0-2838 GCA_032056255.1 Cellulomonas sp.
AAAGGCGTGCTGCTCGACGCGCGGCCGACCTCGGCCGCGAACCGGCTGCTGGCCGCCCTGATCGACATGGTCGCGCTGTTCGTGGTGCTGGTGCTGCTCGGCCTGCTGCTCTCCCGGGTGGTGACGGTCGCGCCCGGTGAGGACCTGCTGCAGGTGATCGGGGTGCTGGTCGTCGCGTTCGTCCTGGTGGTGCTGCCGACGACGGTGGACACCCTGACCCGCGGCCGGTCGCTGGGGAAGCTGGCGGTCGGCATCCGGGTGGTGCGCGACGACGGGGGACCGATCCGGTTCCGGCAGGCGCTCGTGCGGGCCCTGGTGGGCGTCCTCGAGCTGTGGGTGACGTTCGGGTCCGTCGCCTTCCTCACCTCGCTGGTGCACCCGCAGGGCAAGCGGCTCGGCGACATGCTCGCGGGGACGTACGCCGTGCGCGTCCGAGGACGGCGGGAGGCGCCGCCGGTGCTCGCGATGCCGCCGTTCCTCACCGCCTGGGCGGTCTCCGCCGACGTCGCCCGGCTGCCCGACGGGCTGGCGCTCTCGGTGCGGCAGTTCCTCGGCCGTGCCGCGGGCCTGCACCCGGGCTCGCGGCACGCGCTCGGGCAGCAGCTCGCGGGGGAGGTCTCCCGGTACGTGGCCCCGGGGCCGCCGCCCGGCACGCACCCGGAGGCGTTCCTCGCGGCGGTGCTCGTCACCCGCCGCGACCGGGAGCACGCCGCCGCGACCCGTGCGGCCGACCGCCAGGCCCGGGACGCCGTGACGCTGCACCGCCTGCCGTACGGGGTGCCCGACCCCCGTCGCTGACGTGCGTGCGGGGTCCCGCGCGGCGCGGCCACACCGTGGACAGCACGAGCGGGTACGTTTTCGCGCCCTCTACCGTGTCGCCGGGGGAAATCGATCGCTCGACAGGACGGACGGTGGCAGCGTGCAGGGACAGCTCGACGGGGTGCTCGACCAGGTGCTCGCACGGAACCCGGGGGAGCCGGAGTTCCACCAGGCGGTGCACGAGGTGTTCGCGAGCCTCGGTCCCGTGCTCGCGCGGCACCCGCAGTACGTGGACGCCGCCGTGCTGGAGCGGTTGTGCGAGCCCGAGCGCCAGATCGTGTTCCGGGTCCCGTGGGTCGACGACGCCGGCCGGGTGCGGATCAACCGCGGGTTCCGGGTGCAGTTCAGCACCACGCTGGGCCCCTCCAAGGGCGGGCTGCGGTTCCACCCGTCGGTGAACCTCGGCATCGTGAAGTTCCTCGGCTTCGAGCAGATCTTCAAGAACTCCCTCACCGGCATGCCGATCGGCGGCGGCAAGGGCGGGTCCGACTTCGACCCGCGCGGGAGGTCGGACGCCGAGGTCATGCGGTTCTGCCAGTCGTTCATGACCGAGCTCGCGCGGCACATCGGCGAGTACGTCGACGTGCCGGCCGGGGACATCGGCGTCGGCGGCCGGGAGATCGGCTACCTGTTCGGGCAGTACAAGCGGATGACCGGCCGCTACGAGTCGGGCGTCCTCACGGGCAAGGGCGTCAGCTGGGGCGGGTCGCTGGTGCGCACCGAGGCCACCGGGTACGGCGTGGTGCTGTTCGCCGAGCAGATGCTCCGGACCGCGGGCCGGTCGTTCGACGGGCAGCGGGTCGTCGTCTCGGGGTCCGGCAACGTCGCGATCTAC
This sequence comes from Cellulomonas sp., assembly GCA_032056255.1. Taxonomy (GTDB): domain Bacteria; phylum Actinomycetota; class Actinomycetes; order Actinomycetales; family Cellulomonadaceae; genus Cellulomonas. Next base: position 1,655 of record DAMBCY010000483.1, read on the forward strand.
GCGATCGAGAAGGCCCAGCAGCTCGGGGCCCGGGCCGTGGCGTGCTCCGACTCCGGCGGCTACGTGGTCGACGAGCAGGGCATCGACCTGGCGCTGCTGCAGCAGGTCAAGACGGTCGAGCGCGCCTCGCTCGCGGTCTACGCGGAGCGGCGCGGGGGCTCGGCCCGGTACGTCCCGGGCCGGCGGGTGTGGGAGGTCGGCGGCACCGTCGCGCTGCCGTGCGCCACCCAGAACGAGCTCGACGAGTCCGACGCCCGCGCGCTGCTCGCGTCGGGGGTCGTCGCGGTGGCCGAGGGGGCGAACATGCCCACGACGCCGGACGCCGTGACGCTGCTCCAGGACGCCGGGGTCCTGTTCGGCCCCGGCAAGGCGGCGAACGCCGGCGGCGTCGCGACCTCGGCGCTCGAGATGCAGCAGAACGCCAGCCGGGACTCCTGGTCGTTCGACTACACCGAGGACCGGCTCGCCGCGATCATGCGGAACATCCACGACCGGTGCGCGGCGACGGCGGACGAGTACGGGTCGCCGGGGAACTACGTGGTCGGGGCGAACGTGGCCGGGTTCCTCAAGGTCGCCGACGCGATGCTCGCGCTCGGGGTGGTCTAGGGGCGGGTGCGGGTGCGGGTCGTGCTCGTGCAGCCCGCCGCCGCTCAGCAGCGGTCGTCGTCCCCCTCCGGGTCGTCGACCAGCCGGTGCAGCAGCCGGAGCAGCTCGCCGCGCTCGGCGGGCGCCAGGCGCGCGAGCAGCTGCTCCGCGTGCCGGCGACGCTGCCGGTCGGCGTCCGCGAGCACCGCGCGACCGTCGCCGGTGAGCACCACCAGCGTCGCCCGCCGGTCGGTCGGGTCCGGGCGCCGCTCGACGAGTCGCGCACGTTCCAGGTCGTCGACCAGCGACGTCACCGACCGGGGCACCACGTCGAGGGCCGCGGCGAGCGCCGTCTGCCGCTGCGGCTCGCCCGCGCGGGCCAGGACGCGCAGCAGCCGGTGCCGGGACGGGGTGAGGTCGATCTGCTCGCGCACCTCGCGGCGCATCGTGTGCAGCGCGCGGCGCAGCAGCCAGAACAGCTCGTCGCCCGGGCCGACGGGCTGGTGGACGGGGGTGGCGGGCGTCATGGTCCCCCACGATAGCGACTCTGGCACATAGAGAGGTAGACTCACGATCAGTTCCCGTCGCGCACCCCCTCC
>DAMBCY010000484.1:0-2837 GCA_032056255.1 Cellulomonas sp.
CCCCGCCGCGCCCGACCAGCGCGCCCACGACCCGCCGACGACCCGCCCACGACCAGGAGCCCGCCATGGCCACCCCGCACATCTCCGCCGAGCCCGGCGACCTCGCCCCCGACGTCCTCATGCCGGGCGACCCGCGCCGCGCGACCCGCATCGCGGAGACCGTGCTGGACGACGCGCGGCTCGTGACCGAGGTGCGCGGCATCCTCGGGTACACCGGCACGTGGCAGGGGCGCCCGGTGTCGGTGATGGCCTCGGGCATGGGCGTGCCGTCGATCGCGATCTACGCGACCGAGCTGTTCCGGTTCTTCGGCGTGCAGCGCATCGTGCGGATCGGCACGGCGGGCGGCATGCAGCGGCACCTGGAGCTCGGCGACGTCGTGGTCGCGACCGCCGCGCACACCGACTCCGGGGTCAGCGAGCACCGCATCCCCGGCCTGCACTACTCGCACGCCCCCGACTTCGGGCTGGCCGCCGCGGCGGTCGCCGCCGCGGCCGAGGTCCCCGGTGCCCGGGTGCACGCCGGCCCGGTGTTCACGTCGGACTCGTTCTACGCCGCGCGCCCGCAGCTCACCGAGGCGCTGGTCGCGCACGGCACGCTCGCCGTCGAGATGGAGGCCGCCGGCCTGTACGCGGTCGCGGACCGGGAGCGCGCGAAGGCGCTCGCGATCATGTCGGTCTCGGACTTCACCTTCCAGGCCGCCGAGCTGGACGCCGCGGAGCGCGAGCAGCTCTTCGGCCACGCCGTGCAGATCGCGCTGCGGGCGCTCGCCACCGCCTGACGGGCCGCGGGTCAGAGCACCTCGACGGTCCGGACCTGCGTCCGCGTGACCTCCAGCGCGTCCAGCGGCCGGGTCACCCCGTCGAGCAGGTAGCCGCAGACGTCCGACGGCCACCGCACCCGCACCGCGCGGCCGTCGGCGTCGACCAGGTACACCTGCGGCTGGGACTGCCACATCGCGGTGCACGCCTGGTCCGGGCGGGGGACCTCGCTGGGCCGGGCGAGCGCCGCGAGCAGCGGGCGGAGGTCGCCCTCGAGCCACGCCTCCGTCACGGTGACCGGCCGGGGTCCGGGTTCGTCCGGCTCGCCGGTCCCGGGCGGCGGGGCGGTGAGGTCGACCTCGCCGGACGGGTCCGGCCACGGGATCGTGCCCGCGTCGGGCAGCGGATCGACCGTCTCCTGCAGGTCGGGCGGCTCGACCAGGGTGACGGGCCCGTCGAGCGGGCCCCGGCACTGCACGACCGCCACGGGCGCGAACCCCGCGGGGACCGCACCGGCCCCGGGTGCGGGGCGGTCGTGGTCCTCGGGCGGCACGAGGCCGAGGCCCCGCAGGACGTCGGTCGCGGTGCAGTCCGGCGCGGCGGCGATCTCCGCGTCCGGGTGGGAGGCGGTCGCCGGGCCGCAGCCGCCGCCGGCGAGCACGGCCGGCAGCACGATCGCGAGCGCGGTCCCGGCGACGCGCCGGTCGCGGCGGGAGGCGCGGGCGTCGCGCCCGGTCGCGGGCACGGGGGCGGGATCGGGGGTCGCGGCGGTCGGCACGGGGTGGCTCCTCGGTCGGCGGTCGGTTCGGCGGTCGGCGGTGAGGTGAGCGGTCGGTCAGCCGAGCAGGCGGCGGAGGCGGGCCTTCTTCTCGTTCTCGCGCACCACCCAGGCGACGTCGGCGTCGGCGGACCCGTGCAGCGCGGCGAAGGCCGGGAGGCCCGCCGCCGGGTCGCCCGCGACGGCGACGCTCCAGCAGTAGCCGAGCGCCTGGCGCAGGGTGCGGACGTCGGGGTCGCGCCGCGCGTCCGGTGGGAGCGCCGCGAGGGTCGCGGTGGCGACGGCGCAGGCGTCGAGCGCGGCGGTCGCGGTGGCGGGGTCCGTCAGCAGGCGGGGCTCGCAGACGCCCGCGACGGCGGCGCGACGGACCAGGGGGTGCGGGTCGCGCACCCAGCCGGCGACCAGGGCACGCAGGGCGGCGGGGTCGCCGTCGCCGATCCGCTGCAGCGCCATCGCGGCGGCCTCGCGGACGCGCCAGAGCGGGTCGGCCGCGCGCGCGTGCAGCAGCCCGGCGACGTCCGCGGCGCCGGGGGACTCCAGGAGGAGCCGTCCGAGGGCGGCGGTCCCGCAGCAGCGCAGGTACTCGTCGCCCTCGTCGGCCAGCGCCCGCACGAGGGCCGCCGGCGCGACGTCGGCGAACGCCTCGATCAGCTCGAGGTTGCCGCGCGGTCCCGGCAGCCCCGACCGCGCGGCCAGGTACGCCCGCACGTCCCGCGACGCCGTCGCGCGCAGCTCCGCGCGGTACTCCTCCCGGTGCCCCATGCCAGGTGACGCTAGCCCCCCGCGGCTCCGCCGGGACAGGACCGTCGGGTGGGACCGGGCCCCCGGGAGGACCTCGTCGCCCGTGACGGCCCCCTCGCCGGCGTGGACGGGGGGCGCGGGGTCAGGACGGGACCGGGCAGGCCACGCCGGTGGAGTGGACCGGGCAGTACCCGCCCGGGTTCTTGTCGAGGTACTGCTGGTGGTAGGCCTCGGCGTAGTAGTACGGCCCGGCCTCGGCGGCGGGGCGGATCTCCGTGGTGATCTCCCCGTAGCCCGCGCCGGCCAGCCGCGCCTGGAAGTCGGCGAGCGTCGTGCGCGCCACGGCCTCCTGCTCGGGGGTCGTCGGGTAGATGGTCGACCGGTACTGCGTGCCCCGGTCGTTGCCCTGCCGGAACCCCTGGGTGGGGTCGTGCGCCTCCCAGAACGTGCGCAGCACGTCCGCGTCGGACACGACGGCGGGGTCGTAGGCGACCTGCACGACCTCGGCGTGCCCGGTCTGACCGGTGCACACCTCCTCGTACGTGGGGTACGGGCTGTA
>DAMBCY010000485.1:0-2796 GCA_032056255.1 Cellulomonas sp.
GTGCAGGAGGCCCGACCGTGAGCCCGTCCCGTCCGGTCCCGCCAGGCTGACCGCCGAGACCGCGGCGTGGGCTGTCGTCCTGACCGACCTCAAGAACGCCACGACGTCCCCCGAGGAAGCCCTCGTGTGCGGGCGGCAGGCCGTCGCGATCGCGCAGATGGGCGGCGTCAACGAGGAGCAGCTCACCGCGCTGCTGCACCTCGCCGCCGCCCAGACCATGACCCCGACCGTCCGCCGCGCGCTCCGTGACGTCGGGATCGACCCCGACCCCATCGACGCCGTCGTCATCGAGCGGGCGTCCCTGCCGGTCGTCGAGTGGGACGAGAAGGGCGAGTGGGACACGGGCAACGGGATCTTCCAGCGTCGAGACTGGGTGCCTGGCGGGCGCGCCGACGACCCGATGGTCGCGGTGCGGGACTTCCTCGCCCTCACGCTCGACCTCGCCGCGCACCCGCCCGTCGACGAGGCGCAGGTCGAGGAGCTCGGGCGGGACCTGGTCGACGCGGGCGTCTCCGTCGCAGTCACCGAGGGCGACATCCTCGCGTTCGACCGCGCGTTCGACCGTGTCGCCCGCCGCCTTGTCGAGCAGGGCTGGACGAAGGGGGCCCGCCCGTGACCCAGCACCAGCACGAGTGGACCACCACCGACACCCCTGGGCAGTACGCGTGCACCGAGTGCCCCGCGACCGCCCACGCCTGCACCAACCCGGTACCCGACGGCCACGGCACGAAGCCCTGCGGGCGCCTCATCGAGGGCACCGGGCGGGTCTGCGGCGACTGCGTGTCCCGACACCGCAACGACCTCCGCGAGATCCGCGACCTCTACCGGCGGCTCCCCGACATCATCGCCGCAGCCGCGGGCCTCCACGCCATCCGGTACGACCACCGCGGCACCACCCGGTCCGCGACCGACACCACGATCATCGGCGGGGCCGCGATGGTCCTCGCCGGCGGCGGCGCGACGTACACGCACCTCGGCCGCGGGGAGACCGCCGACGCGATCGCGACCCTGCTCGAGGCCGAGCGGCACGACCCGCCGTCGGTCCTCGCGGTCCTCACCCAGTGGGAGGACGCCTGGCGGATCGAACAGCACCAGCACGCCGCCATCCGGACCTCGGTCGACGCGGCCCTCGGGTACCTGGTCCTGCACACCGAGTGGGCCGCCCAGCACTCCCCCACCTGGGCCGAGCACCGCGCGGACATGCGGACCCTGCGCGGGCGCCTCCGGGCCGTCACCGGGGAGTCCCAGCCGCCCGTGAAGACCGGGGTGCCGTGCCCGTACTGCGCCGGCACCGTCGAGCAGCACTGGACCACCCAGGGCCTCGGGGACATCCGGCGCTGCGACGGCTGCGGGATCACGTGGGCCACCGAGGCGCACTTCGCGCTCGCCATCCGCGACGCCCACGAGTCCCTGCCCGAGACTCACCCCGACCAGCTCGTCACGCTCGACGACGCGCGGCGGATCCTCAAGCCCCGGGGCGTCCGGCCGAACCTCCTGGCCCTGTGGCTCCACCGGGACGTCCGGGACCGAGAGCGGTATGACGCGGAGCTGGCTGCGGGGCGCCCGGCGATGGCGCCGACCCCGCGGTTGCCCGAGCCCAGCGGCCGGGACGTGCGCGGGCGCGCGCTCTACCGGCTCGGCGACCTTGTGGACCGCACCTGCGGCGGCGGAGAGGCGGCGACAGCATGAGCGAGCCCACGTTCCGGCCGTACGTCGAGTACGGGCCAGCTCGGTTGCTCGCGGACTGCCCCGACCTCGCGTCGTTCGGGTCCGCCGCCGCCCTCGTCGCCAGCACCGGGATCGTGAGGCCCGGCGACACCGTCAGCGTCTACCAGGTCCGCCGGCCCACCCCCGAGGAGGAGGCCGCCAAGCGGGCACGGGCCGCCGAGCGCGTGCAGCAGCGCCTCGCCGACGCCGCGGGGCTCCTCGCCGCGCTCGACGCCATCGACGACCCCGCGACCGGAGCCGTCATGGCCCTGCACCGCCCGGACGGCCACGAGTACGGCGGATACCAGGACTGCGAGGGCGACGACTACAGCGGGTACGAGGCCGAGGGACCGACCTGGCCGTGCCGCACCGTCCTCGCGCTCGCCGACGCCCACGGCATCCTCGTCCCGAAGGTGCTGCGGTGACCGTGCCACCGGTCCGGATCGGCCACGGGTTCACCGCCTGGCACTGCTCGTGCCACGGAACCATGCACGCCGTGCCCTCCCTCGCGGCAGACTGCGAGGAACGGGCCGCCCATTCGGGTCGTCGGTCGGTACGCTCCAGCAATGACCGAGGAAGCGGGCCGCGGCCGAGTCAATCCTGCGGCTGAGTTGTTCGAGATCTTCAGCAGCTGGGCAGCGGCGCCGCAGCAGACGAACCAGTCGCGCCGCGATGTCTCCTCGAACGAGGGCCTCTACCGGCACGTGCAGGCGATGAACCTGGTTCAGGACACGGTTCGAGCGATCGACTCACTAGAGTCCGCAGGACGCAACGTGCGGGTCTATCGCGCCAGTCAGGACGCCTGGGTGAAGGCGGTGATCATCCGAGGCACTGGCAACTGGTCCACGAACACCGATGCTCTCAGCGACTTCACTGAAGTGATGATGAACGCACTGGAAGGCCTCGCGGACGTCATCGATCACTTGTCGCGGCCGAGTAGCGCCGAAGCGGCGATCATTGGCGTTCTTCTGGACGAGGTCACGTCTGCGGCTCGCGAGACAGACATCGACCCACGGCTGGCCGCGCACATACTGAAGGTGGTCAACCGACTCCGGGAGTACCTGCACGACTTCGAGAACATCAGCCCCG
>DAMBCY010000486.1:0-2781 GCA_032056255.1 Cellulomonas sp.
CTGCAGCAGGCCGAGCCGGCCGACCACCTGCTGCAGCTGGCGCATGGTCGCCGGTCCGGTGCGCTCGGCCCGCGGCCGGTCGAGCCCCTGCGCGTGCAGCGCGACGCGACGCGCCTGGGACAGGGACAGGGTCCCGGTCGGCCGGTGCGCGGTGCCGGTGCGGGGCAGGACGGCGTCGCCCGCGGCGGTGCTGGTGGTCATCGCCCCATCGTGCCCCGCACCACCGACACCTCCCGCGCACCGCCCCGCACGCACGACCGCGCCCGCCGACCCCGGGGACGACGGGCGCGGCTGCCGGGCGGCTCAGCGCTGGGCGACGGCCCCCGCGGGGGTCGCGACGCCACCGGTGGTCGTCACGGCGGCGTCGAGCTTGATCACGCCGTAGCTCCAGCCCCGGCGCCGGTACGCCACGGACGGCTGCGCCGTCTCGGCGTCGACGAACAGGAAGAAGTCGTGGCCGACCAGCTCCATCTCGTAGAGGGCGTCGTCGATGGTCATCGGCTGGGCCAGGTGCACCTTCTCGCGGATCACCACGGGCGAGTCGCCGAGCGTGGTCTCCACGACGCCGTCCTCCGAGCGCTGCGGCGCGAGGTCCTCGGGCTCCGGCTCCGGCTCGGGCAGCACGGCGTCCACGACGGGCGGCGTGGTGCGGCCCCGGTGGTTCTTGCGGCGGTCGCGCGCGCGACGCAGCCGCTCGGCGAGCTTGTCGATCGCCAGGTCGAACGCCCCGTAGCGGTCGTCCGCGCATGCCTCGGCCCGGATCACCGGTCCCTTGCCGACCACGGTCAGCTCCACCCGCTCGGCGGCGGCCGCCTGCCGGGGGTTGGGCTCGTGGGTCACCTCGACGTCGATGCGCTGGGCACGGGGTGCCAGCTGCTCGAGCCTCGCGAGCTTGTCCTCGACGTGTCGACGGAACCGCTCGGGGACGTCGGTGTGACGACCTGCGACGACGATCTCCATGGGATACCTCCTGGAGGTCCGGGGGGCGGGGTGGATCCCGCCCGGCAGCATGCTTCGAACGCCCTCGTGGAGGGCGGGAAGTGGGCACCACCTCCTCGTGCGGGCGGGCCCGCCGAGTCCCGTAGCCGGTCGACGTCCCTGCCGCCGGCTGCTCTGGGGCACCACGCTATCCCTGGTCGGCCGGGGGTTCCAACCAGCCGGTCGGCGCGCCGGGCGGAGGGGTGACGGCGAGCACCACGGCACCCACCGGGCGACCCCCGGCGGCCTCGGCCGCCACCCGGCAGGCGGCGAGCGTCGCCCCGGTGGTGAGCACGTCGTCCACCAGCAGCACGTCCGCGCCGCGCAGCGCGGCGGCGTGCCGGGGGCGGACCCGGACCCGTCCCGCGAGGTTCGCGGCACGCCCGCGCACCCCGAGACCGACCTGGTCGCGACCCCCGCCGGTGCGGCGCAGCGCCCGCACGGCGAGCGGCCGCGGACCCGCGGGGCGGGCCTCCCCGGCGGAGCCCGCCGCCGCGACCGCGAGCGTCGCCACGAGGTCCTCCCCCCGTCGTGCCAGACCGGCGGCCGACGGGGGTGCGGGCACCACGAGCAGGCGGCGGCCCGGTCGCCCGCGGACCGCCGCGGGCAGAGCCGGCACCGCGCGGGTGAGGACCGCGGCGAACCACGGCGTGACGTCCACCCGGCCGCCGTCCTTCCACGCCCCCACGGCCCGGCGGACGGCCGCGTCGTTCACGGCGAGGGCCCACACCGGCAGCACCGTGCCGTCCATCCGGTCGAGCCGCGCCGCGGCGTGCTCGCACCGGCGCGGCCCGCCCGACCACCGGTGCAGGCAGGCCGGGCACAGGGCCCGCCCGGCGGCGCCGCACCCCGCGCACGTCACCGGCAGCACCAGGTCGAGCAGGTCGGTCAGGAGGTCGCGGACGAGGGCGGGCGGCATCCCGGCACGCTGGCACGCGATCGCGCGCCCGTCGGCGGCGCGTCCCCAGGCGGCGACACCGATCGCGCCTCCGGCAGCCTGGGGAGGACCCGGTGCCCGCGCCGCAGGCGGCAGCGGCACCCGAGCCGGTCCGACGCGTCGGGCCGCGAAGCCCGGGACGTCAGCCCGGGAAGGACGGGTCCCGCACCTCGGAGCCCACCGACACCCAGCCCGAGCCGGACCGTCCGTACAGCCCGCCGTCGCCGTCGGAGACGTAGAGCACCCCCTCGCCCTGCCCCCCGGCGATGTCCACGGCGTCGGCGATCGCGGGGCGCGCCTGCACCTGCCCGGACAGCGGCACCAGGTAGTAGGCGGCAGTCGTCGCGCTGCCCGCGCGCCCGAGCACGCCGAGCGTCGACTCGTCGACCCAGACCACGCGCGTGGCGTCGAGCAGCGTGACACCGGTGCGCCAGGCGTCGCCGAGCGCCTGCGGGGCGCCCGAGCCGTCCCGCACGACCGCCGCGACGTCCACGCGCACCCCGTCCGGGCCGGTGGACACCACGGCGACCCGCGCGGCGTCCCGTGCCACGCGCACCGACCGGACGGTGCGGCCCTCCAGCCACTCCGCCGTCACGTCCATGCGCTCGCCGTCCGCGTCCACCGCGACGAGGCCGCCCGGGGTCGCGGCGGTCGCGGTCCACACCCAGCCCAGCCGGTCGACGGACGGGGCGACCAGACCGGGGGCGCGCAGCAGCTCCGTCGGCTGCTCGTCGGCGGCCGGGACGGTGACGAGCCGGTTCGCGCCCGACAGGATCACCCGCAGGGTGCCGTCGCCGTTCCGGGCGGGGTCCCGGGCGTCGAGGCCGGTGAGCGGGGCGACGCCGTCGACGGGGAGCAGCTCGCCG
>DAMBCY010000487.1:0-2779 GCA_032056255.1 Cellulomonas sp.
GACGGGACGTTCCTGGCGATCGTCGCCGCCCTGGTGTTCTTCAACTACGCGGTGGTGGTGCGCACCGTCGGCGGCATGTGGGAGCGGCTGGACCCCCGGCCGGCGCAGGCCGCCCGGTCGCTCGGTGCCTCGCCCGCGCGCGCGTTCCGGACCGTGACGCTCCCGGCGCTGACCCCGGCCATCACGTCGGCCGCCTCGCTGGTGTTCCTGTTCTGCGCGACCGCGTTCGGCACCGTGCTGGTGCTGGGCGGGATGCGGTTCGGCACGGTCGAGACGGAGATCTGGATCCAGACCACGCAGTTCCTCGACCTGCGGGCCGCGGCGGTGCTGTCGGTGGTGCAGGTGGTCGTCGTGGTCGTGGCGCTCGCGGTCGCGGCGCGCGCCCGGTCCCGGCGCGAGCGCGCGCTGTCCCTGGTCCTCGGTCCGGCCGCCGCCGGCGGTCGCCCGCACCCGGCCCCCGCGGCGCTGACCGCGCTGACCCTCGCCGCGCTCGCGCTGCCGCTGGGCACCCTGGTCGTCGGCTCGCTGCGGGACGGCGACGGCTGGGGGCTGGGCCACTACCGTGCACTCGGCACCACGGGCGGCCGCAACGCCCTGACGGTCACCGTGTGGGAGGCGCTGGGCAACTCGCTGCGGGTCGCCGTCGACGCCACGGCGCTGGCGCTGGTGGTCGGCTGCCTGGTGGCGCTGCTGGTGTCCCGGCGGCCCCGGCGCCCGGCGGCCCGGCGCGCCGTCGGCGTGCTGGACGGGGTGTTCATGCTGCCGCTCGGCGTCTCGGCGGTGACGGTCGGGTTCGGCGCGCTGCTGACGCTCGGGCACCCGTTCGGCGTCACGACCGACCTGCGCAGCACCGGCGTGCTGGTGCCCGTCGTGCAGGCGGTCGTCGCGGTGCCGCTGGTGGTGCGGACGGTGCTGCCGGTGCTCCGGGCGATCGACCCCCGCCTCCGCGAGGCGGCCGGGACGCTGGGGGCCGGTCCGGGCCGGGTGCTCGCCGGGATCGACGGGGCGTTCGCCGCCCGGTCGGTCGGGCTCGCGGTCGGGTTCGCCTTCGCGGTGTCGCTCGGCGAGTTCGGCGCCACGTCGTTCCTCGCCCGGCCCGACCGTCCGACGCTGCCGGTCGTGATCTTCCGGCTGATCGGGCAGCCGGGCCTGGACAACTACGGGATGGCCCTCGCGGCGAGCGTCGTGCTGGCGCTGCTGACCGCGGGGGTGATGGCGCTCGCGGAGCGGCTCCGCGGGCCGGTCGGAGGTGAGCTGTGAGCGGGAGCCGGGGCCTGACGGTGCGGGAGCTGACCGTGCGGTACCCCGCCGCCCGGCGGGGGGACCGGGCCGTGACGGCGGTGGCCGGGGTGGACCTCGACGTGCCCGCGGGCGAGGTGCTGGCGCTGCTCGGTCCGTCCGGCTGCGGCAAGTCCTCGCTGCTGCGCGCGGTGGCCGGCCTCGAGCCGCCGACGTCGGGCGAGGTCCGCTGGGACGGCCTCGACCTCGCACCCGTGCCGGTGCACCGCCGCGGTTTCGGGCTGGTGTTCCAGGACGGCCAGCTGTTCCCGCACCGGGACGTCGCGGGGAACGTCGCGTACGGGCTGCGGGGCCTCGACCGGTCGGGGCGGGCCGAGCGCGTCGCCGAGCTGCTCGACCTGGTCGGCCTGCCCGGCTACCAGCGCCGGCCCGTGGCGACCCTGTCCGGCGGGGAGCGGCAGCGGGTGGCCCTCGCGCGGTCCCTCGCCCCGGCGCCGCGGCTGCTGCTGCTGGACGAGCCGCTGTCCGCCCTGGACCGGTCGCTGCGCGAGCGGCTGGCCGAGGACCTGCGCCGGGTCCTCGTCACGACGGGCACGACCGCGCTGTTCGTCACGCACGACCAGGACGAGGCGTTCACCGTCGCCGGCCGGGTCGCGGTGCTCTCGGCGGGCCGGCTGCTCCAGGCCGCCGCGCCCGAGGACCTGTGGCGGCGCCCGGCGAGCCGGGAGGTCGCGGAGTTCCTCGGCTACCGGACGTTCCTGGCGGCGGCCGCGTGGGGCTCGGCGACGACGGCGCTGGGCGGCGACCTGCTGCCCGGGACGCTCGCGGTCGCGCCGGGCGGCTGGCGGGTGCTGGGCCCGGACGAGCACGCCGCGGCGGGGGTCCCGGTACGACCCGCGGTCGTCGCGGGCCGGCGCACCCGTCGCGGGAGGATCGAGGTCGTCGCGGTGCTCGACCCGGAGGACGTGCGCGTCACCGCGGGGCTCGCGGCGGGTGCGGCGGCCCCGGCGGCGGGGGAGCGGGTGCGGCTCGTCGCCGACGAGGGAGCGCTGGCGGTCGTCGGCGGCTGACCCGCCGTGCGCGTGGCGCCCCGCCGGGTTCTCGTAGCGGCGCTACCGGATCGTCAGGTGGGGCTACCGGGCGGTAGCGTCGCGCCATGCCGCTGCTGGAGCTCATCGGGTGGATCGGGTCCGCCCTCGTCGTCGTGTCACTCATGCAGGCGCGGGTCCTGCGGTTCCGCTGGATGAACTTCGCGGGGTCGGTCGTCGCCGCGGGCTACAACACGTGGGTCGGCATCTGGCCGTTCGCCGTGATGAACGCGGTGATCGCCGTCATCGACGCGTACTGGCTGCGGCGCCTCACCCGCGAGCGGCACGACGCGGCCGTCTACCAGGTCGTCCCCGTGGGCGCGGGCGACCGGTACCTGCGGCACGTGGTCGGGGTGCACGCCGCGGACATCGCCCGGTACTACCCGTCGTTCACCGGCGGTGCGACCGCGACCGGCCGCGTCGAGCCCGACGACGGCACCCGGTGGGCGTAC
>DAMBCY010000488.1:0-2752 GCA_032056255.1 Cellulomonas sp.
CCTGGGCGTCGCGGCGGTCGACGTGTCCGGGCGCAGCGGCACGGACTTCACCGCCATCGAGGCGGCGCGACGCACCGACGGCCGGCTCGGCTACCTGGCCGGCTGGGGGCAGTCCGCGGTCGAGGGACTGCTGGACGCGGCCTCGGTCGAGGGCGTGGACCTGCTGGCGTCCGGCGGCGTGCGGCACCCGCTCGACGTCGTGCGTGCCCTCGCGCTCGGGGCCACCGCCGTGGGCGTCGCGGGCGGGTTCCTGCGGCTGCTGCTCACCGAGGGCGAGGCGGCGCTGGTCGAGCGGATCGCCTCCTGGCTGGCCGAGATCGGCGACGTCATGACGCTGCTCGGGGCGCACGCGGTCACCGACCTGCGGCGCACGGACCTGCTGCTCACCGGGCCGGTCCGGGAGTTCTGCGAGCTGCGCGGCATCGACGCCGCCGCGTACGCGCGACGCAGCGGGCTCTGACCCGGATCTCGCTCCCGGGCACATCGGTCCGCACGACCCAGCACGAACCGACGCCCGTCGCGACGTGCGGCATGACGGATCCGGGCGAGACGGAGGACGTGATGGCCGCTGCGCCGGCCGCCACCGCCACGCCTCCTGCGAGGGCGGTCCAGCCGCGGGCACCCTCGCGCGCTCGGAGAGATCACCCCTGTGGACAACCGGCTCGGCGACCTCCGGCGCGGGTAGCGTCGACGACATGACCACACGCACTCCGCCCGGACCAGCACCTGACAGCAGGGTATACGAACCGTATACTCACCTCATGACCATGACGACGATCAAGGTCGACTCCGACCTCCGCGACTCCCTCAACGCCGCCGCGCGCACGCGTGGCCTGACCACCGGCGCGCTGGTGCAGGAGCTGTTCGACCACTGGCGACGCGATCAGCGGTTCGCCGCGCTGCGGGAAGCCATGGCCCGCACCTCGCCCGACCAGATGTCCGGGTACCTCGCCGAGGTGGACGCATGGGACGGCGCGGACGACCCGCTGCGCGACGAGAAGCCGTTCGGCGGTCCGTCCTCGCACGACGCATGAGCGCGCCGGCGTTCGAGCCGGAGCACGGCGACCTCTTCTGGGCCACGCTCACCCCGACGACCGGCCGCGAGCAGGACGGGCACCGCCCTGTGCTCGTCGTGGCCTCATCGGGCTACCTGCGGACGGTGACGTCGCTGGTCCTGGTCGTGCCGCTCACCACCACGGACCGGGGGTGGCCGAACCACGTGCCCGTCCGCGGCACGCACACGCTCGGTGCGGACTCCTGGGCGATGACCGAGCAGGTCCGGACGATCGCGCGGTCCCGGCTGACGCGCTACGCGGGGCGCGCCGATCTGCGGACGACCGCCGCGGTCGGGGTCTGGCTGAGCGACTTCCTCGCGCTCGGCTGACCGCGCCTCCGGGCCGGCCAGCTCCACCCGGCGTCCCCCTCAGTTCCGGGGCGTGATCGGCCGATAGGTCCCTACGGGGTGAGACGCATGGACCAGGGGTACGGCACCGAGCAGCCGGTGGCGCGACGCGCGCGCCGGCTGGCGCGCTGGCGCGCCCGGGCGCGGAACTCCCTCTCCGCCTCGTGCCCCGAGCCCGCGAGCCCGACGGGCCCCGGCAGGACCGCCGCGTGGTTCGACGACTGGCTCACGGGTGCCGAGGAGTCCGACCGGGCCGCGACGGCCGCCGCGGCCGCGCCCGAGGGCTGGACCGTCCTGCGCGACCTGCACCGTCCGGGCAGCGCCGAGCGGACCGTCGACCTCGTCGCGATCGGTCCCGGCGGCATCGTGGTGATCGAGACGCTGCGCTGGGACGGCCGGGTCGAGGTCGTGAACGGGACGCTGCGGCACCGCGGCTACGGCCGCACGCCCGACGTCGCCGCGGTCGCCGACACCGCCGGTGCCGTCACCTCCCTGCTCGCCCCCACGCACCGCCGGGCCGTGCACGCCGTGCTCTGCCTCGACGGACTGGACCTGGCGCCGGTCGCGGTCCGCGGCGGCGCCGTCGCCGTGGGCGAGCGGCAGCTCACCCGGTACCTGCGCGCCCTGACCGAGCGGCTCGCCGAGGCCGACGTGCCCCTGGTCGTGGACTACCTGACCGCCGAGCTCGCCGGCTCCGCGAGCCCCGAGCTCCTGACGGTCGACGACGTGTTCCGGCCGCGCGAGGTCTGGGCCGCGCCCGACGTCCCGCGGCCGCCCGACGTCCCGCGGCCGCACGCCGGACCGGACGCTCGGCCGGCGGACGACCACGGGAACACCACCGACCCGGCCACGGCGTACGCGGCACCGTCGAGCTCCTCGTCGCCGTCGAGCTCCCCGACCCCGTCGCGCCCCGCGACCGAGCAGAGCACCTCGCCCGCCCCGGCACCGGCGGCCCGCGGCGCGGCCGGCGACGGGCTGCTGCGCGTCGGGCTGCTGGTGCTCGGGCTGCTGACCGTGGGCAACGTCCTGCTCGCCTGGCTGGACGCCGCGGGCTGAGCCCGCGCGCGGTTCGGGGACCCGGCACCGACCCGCGACGCAGGTCGGCCCGGCGACCGGCGACGCGCCACGGCGAGCCCGACGCGTGCCTGTAACCCCCCGGACACCTCAGGCACGTACGGTCCCTCCACCGCGACGAGGCGGTCGGCCGCGTCCGGTCGTCCGCGGTCCGTCGTCCACAGCCCGGGAGGGGGTGCGCGTGTTCTCGCACGTCGACCCGTTCATCGGCACGGAGGCCACCGCGCTGCCGCCGCAGTCCGGCCTGGCCGCGACCTGGTGGTGGCCGAAGCCGCA
>DAMBCY010000489.1:0-2746 GCA_032056255.1 Cellulomonas sp.
TTCTCGACTCGTTCCGCCTCGACGGCAAGGTCGCCCTGGTGACGGGATCGTCCCGCGGGCTGGGCCAGGGTGCCGCCCTCGCGCTGGCCCAGGCCGGTGCCGACCTCGCGCTGCTGGACCACACCCTGGCGCAGGACACCGCCGACCAGGTCAGCGCGCTCGGACGCCGGGTGCACCTGATCGAGCAGGACCTGATCGGTGCCTCGCCCGCGCAGCTGGACGCCGCGATCGGGTCCGTCGTGGACGCCCTGGGCCGGATCGACGTCCTGGTGAACAACGCCGGCATCATCCGCCGCGCCCCGCTGCTGGAGCACGCGCCCGGCGACGGGGACGACGTCCTGGCGATCAACCTCGACGCGGTGTTCCACCTGTCGCAGGCCGCCGCCCGGCGCTACGTCGCCCAGGGGGAGGCAAGATCATCAACGTCGCCTCGATGCTCGCGTTCCAGGGCGGGATCCTCGTGCCCGGCTACGCCGCGTCCAAGCACGCGGTGGCCGGCCTGACCAAGGCGTTCGCCAACGAGCTCGCCGCGCACGGGGTGAACGTCAACGCGGGCGACCCGCTCACCAGCAACCGCCGCACCCTGAACCAGTACACCCACGCCGACGGCATCCGCTCCTGCCAGATCGTCACGGGCGTCACCGAGCTGCACCCCGGGTCGATGTGGAACACCATGCCCGCCCACACCCACGCCCGGCGCACCGAGTGCTACCTGTACCTCGACGTGCCCGCGGACGCCCGCGTCATCCACCTCATGGGCGAGCGGGCCGAGACCTGGCACCTCGTGGTCGCCGACCGGCAGGCGGTCATCTCCCCGTCCTGGTCCCTGCACTCCGGCGTCGGCACGGCCGCCTACTCCTTCGTCTGGGCCATGGCCGGCGAGAACCAGACCTTCGACGACATGGACAGCGCCCCGGTGACCGCCCTGCGCTGACCCCCTGATCGGTCGCCGGGTGCGCGCAGGAGGGGGGCGCACCCGGCGGCCCCGTCGAGGCGTGCTCCGGTGCGGGGCGGGTCGAGCGTCGTCGCCAGGCCCGCCCGGGCCCGGCCCGGTCGTCCGGTCAGGACGACGCGAGGGGCAGGGCGGGGCCGGGGGCCGCGGCGGGCCGGGCGACGTCCCGCCGACCGCGCGGCGCCCGCGCGGCCCGGATGCCGTTGAGGATCACCACGACCTCCGCGATCTCGTGCACGAGCACGACGCCCGCCAGGCCCAGCGCACCGGTGAGCGCGAGCGGGAGCAGGGCGATGATGATCAGCAGGGCCAGTGCGATGTTGCCGGTCATGATCCGCCGCCCGCGCCGCGCGTGGGCGAGCGCGCGGGGGAGCAGCCGCAGGTCGTGACCCGTGAACGCGACGTCGGCGGACTCGACGGCGGCCGCGGTCGCGGTGGCGCCCATCGCGATGCCGACGTCGGCCGCCGCGAGCGCGGGTGCGTCGTTCACCCCGTCGCCGACCATCGCGGTGCCGGCGCCGAGGGCGGTGACCGCGTCCGCCTTGTCCCGCGGCAGCTGGGCGGCGCGCACGTCCGCGATGCCCGCCTGCCGGGCCAGCGCCCGGGCGGTGCGGACGTTGTCGCCGGTGAGCATGACGGTGCGCATCCCGGCGGCGTGCAGCGCGGCGACCGCCTCGACGGCCTCGGGGCGGAGCTCGTCGCGGATGCCGACGACGCCGACCGTCCGGCCGTCGGCCCGCACCACGACGGTGGTCATGCCGGCGGACTCCATGCGCTCGACGTCGCCCGCGAGCCCGTCGGCGGGCAGCCAGCGCGGGGAGCCGACCTCGACGCGCACGCCCGCGACGTCACCGGTGACGCCGCGGCCCGGCTGCTCGACGACGTCCGACGCGGTACCGGGGCGCCCGACGGCCGCGACCACCGCGGCGGCGAGCGGGTGGGAGCTGCCGGACTCGACGGCCGCGGCCCAGGCGAGCACCCGGCCGGGGTCGGTGCCCCCGGTGGTGCGGGTCTCGACGACCTCCGGACGGTTCCGGGTGAGCGTGCCGGTCTTGTCCAGCGCGACGGTCCGCACGGCGCCGAGCTGCTCGAACGCCTGGCCGGACGTGATGACGACGCCGAACCGGCTCGCGGACCCGATCGCGGAGACGACCGTGACGGGCACGGCGATGGCGAGCGCGCAGGGCGACGCGGCGACCAGCACGACGAGGGCGCGCACCACCCAGACGGACGGGTCGCCGAGCAGCGAGCCGAGCACCGCGACCAGGGCGGCGACGACGAGCACCGCGGGGACGAGGGGACGCGCGATGCGGTCCGCGAGCCGGGCGCGGTCGCCCTTGCGGGCGTGCGCCTCCTCGACCAGCCGCACGATCGTGGTCAGCGAGTTGTCGCGGCCGTCGGCGGTGGCCTCGAGCAGCAGCGCACCGGTGCCGTTGACGGCACCTGCGAGGACCGCCTCGCCCGGCCCGACCTCGACCGGGATGGACTCGCCGGTGACGGCCGAGGTGTCGACGGCGCTGCGGCCGGACACGACGACGGCGTCGGTCGCGACCCGCTCGCCGGGACGGACCGCCAGCACGTCGAGCTCGCGGACCTCGGCGGCGGGCACGACGACCTCGCCGGACAGCCGGGACAGGCGCGCCGTCTCGGGCATCAGCGTGAGCAGGGCGCGCAGCCCGTGCTCGGCCCGGTCCATCGCGCGGTCCTCGAGCGCCTCGGCGATCGAGAACAGGAAGGCGAGCGCCGCGGCCTCCGCGACCTGGCCGAGCAGGACCGCGCCGAGTGCGCCGATCG
>DAMBCY010000490.1:0-2741 GCA_032056255.1 Cellulomonas sp.
CGTCAAGCGGGTCTCCTGAGGTCGGGGTCGGTCCGGCGCGGGCGCGTGCCGCGCGCCGACGCTACCCGAGCGCGCGGCAGTGCGACAGCCCCCCCGGGGGGGACCGCCGGACCGCCGCCTCGGGTCAGGCCCGGGCCGCCAGCGCCGCCGCGCCCACGATGCCGGCCGCGTTCCGCAGCTGTGCGGGCACGATCGGGGCACGCAGGTGCAGCAGCGGCAGGAACTTGTCGTGGTGCTTGCTGACCCCGCCGCCGACGACGATGAGGTCCGGCCAGAACAGGTCCTCGATGACGCCGAAGTAGCGCTGCAGGCGCTCGGCCCACTGCGGGAAGTCGAGGTCCTCGCGGTCCCGGACGGCGTCGGAGGCGCGGGTCTCGGCGTCGTGCCCGTCGATCTCCAGGTGCCCGAGCTCGAGGTTCGGCACGAGCACCCCGTCGACGACCATCGCGGTGCCGATGCCGGTGCCGAGCGTGCAGATGAACGTGACGCCGGTCGCGGACCGCGCGGCGCCGTACAGCGTCTCGGCGTAGCCCGCGGCGTCGGCGTCGTTGACCGCGACGACCCGGCGGCCGGTGGCCTCGCCGACCACGGTCTCGATGTTGGTGCCGATCCAGGACGAGTCGACGTTCGCCGCGGACCGGGCGACCCCGTGCTGCACGACGGCCGGGAAGGTGACGCCGATCGGGATGTCGGCGGGCAGGTCGAAGCGCTGCACGAGCTCCGCGACCGTCGTGGCGACGGCGTCGGGGGTGGCGGGCTGCGGGGTGGGGATGCGGACGCGCTCGGCGGCGAACTCGCCCGTCGCCAGGTCGACCGGGGCGCCCTTGATGCCCGAGCCGCCGATGTCGATGCCGAACGCCGTCGGGACGGTGGGGTGCGTGTGGTGGCTCATGGCAGTGTCAGGATCTCCGCTCCGGTGTCGGTGACCAGCAGGGTGTGCTCGAACTGGGCGCTGCGACGCAGGTCCGCGGTGACCACGGTCCACCCGTCGTCCCACGTCGTCCACTCGGACGTGCCGAGGTCGAGCATCGGCTCGATGGTGAAGACCATCCCGGGCTCGATGACCCGGTCGTACAGCGGGGCGGCGTCGTAGTGCGGGATGACGAGCCCGGAGTGGAACGCCTCGCCGACGCCGTGGCCGGTGTAGTCGCGCACGACCCCGTAGCCGAACCGCGCGGCGTACTTCTCGATCACCCGGCCGATGACGTTGACCTCGCGACCCGGCCGCACGGCCCTGATCGCCCGGTCGAGCGCCTCGCGGGTGCGCTCGACGAGCAGGCGGGACTCCTCGTCCACGTCGCCGACCAGGAACGTCGCGTTGTTGTCGCCGTGCACCCCGCCCACGAACGCCGTGACGTCGATGTTCACGATGTCGCCGTCCTCCAGCACCGTGGAGTCGGGGATGCCGTGGCAGATCACCTCGTTGACCGACGTGCACAGCGACTTGGGGAAGCCCCGGTAGCCGAGCGTCGACGGGTAGGCGTGGTGGTCGAGCAGGAACTCGTGGCCGATCCGGTCGAGCTCGTCGGTGGTGACGCCGGGGGCGACGTGCCGGCCGACCTCGGCCAGCGCCTGCGCCGCGATGCGCGCGGCGACCCGGATCCGTTCGACCACGTCCGGTGCGACGACGTCGCTGCCGGTGTACGGGGCCGGGGCCGGGCGGTCGACGTACTCGGGACGGGGGATGGTCGCCGGGACGGCTCGCCGGGGGCCGACGGTGCCGGGGACGAGCGCCGGCCTCGGCGCGTGGACGGACGTCATGCCTGGCAGTCTACGAAGCAGCGGTGCCCCACCGAGAACCGGGGCCCGCCGGGCACGAGGAGGACGGGCGTGAGCGACGAGTTCTACTACAACACCGAGACCGGCCAGGTCGAGCAGGGCAAGCAGTCCACCTGGACGCACCTCCTGGGCCCGTACCCGACGCGCGAGGCGGCGCAGCAGGCGCTCGCGACCGCGCGGGCGCGCAGCGAGAAGTGGGACGAGGAGGAGCGCGCGGACGACGCCTGATCGCCCGCCCGCCCCGACGCGCGCCCCGGCCTCAGCCGGCCGGGGTCTCGCCGCGCAGGCGGGCCGCGACCTCCGCGACGGCCGCCGCGTCGCCGGCGATCTCGAAGTGCATCTCGTCGACGCGGCCCTCGAAGTCCCCGCCCCAGGCGACGACCGGTGCGACCTCCGCGAGGACGACCCGGATCGCCTCGACCTGGGCGGGCGTGAAGGTGTCGGTCACGCCCAGGGGGTGCTCGGTGGCGTTCAGGTCGATCGAGGTCCCCGACGCGTGGTTCGACAGGCTGCTGTCGCCGCGCACCTCGCGGTAGGCCCACCCCCAGGAGCTGTCCACGTCGACCGGCTCGACGAGCGCGTCGAACCGGGCGGCGACGTGGTCGAGCACGGTGTGCACGTCCCCGGCGAGCACGCGGCCGGTGATCCACGACGACGGTTCGAGGCGCGGGTCCGTGCCGTCGTCGATCGCCGGCCAGCAGTTCAGGGACGACGTCGCACCCGGCTCGCACACCGCGGCCGGCGCCACGGGCACGACCTCGGCCTCCGCGCGGGCCGCGGGGCCGGCGACCAGGCGGACGACGCCGACGACGGCGACGACCAGCAGCGTGACGACGAGGGCGGCGCCGGTGCCGAGCACGGCGAGCCCCCGCCGGGTCAGGCGCAGGCGGACGGGTCGGGGCGCGGCACGGCCGGCGGACCCGGGCGTGCGCGCCGGGCGTGGGCCACCGCCGGACGGGCGT
>DAMBCY010000491.1:0-2729 GCA_032056255.1 Cellulomonas sp.
GGCGACGGGGTCGGGGGAGATCGCCACGAACATCACCGGCGTCGCCGCGGCCGCCTCCCGGTCCAGCCAGACGCTCGGCCAGATGGGCTCGGCCATCGCCGAGCTCGCCCGGCTCTCGGAGGACCTGCGCGCCCGCGTCTCGGGCTTCCGCTACTGACCGCGCGCACCCGCGCACCCGCGCACCCGCCGAGCGGGCAGAGCGTGTCGCTCCGGACCCCGTCCGGACGACGTGCTCTGCCCGCTCGACGCCGAGCCGGCCGCGCGCGGGGCGTTCGGTCCGGTCCGTGCGGCGCGGGGGCGGGAGTTGCGGAGCTCACCCGGGATAGCGCTCACATCGGGACGATCCCGTCCGATCCGAGGGGCACGGCCGTGACGGGCAGTGTCGCGCCGGGACAGACGAAGGAGTCCACATGAGGCAGGGGAAGCGTCACCCGGCGGTCGTCACCGCCGTGCTGGCGGTGACGACCGCCGGGGCGCTCGCCGGGTGCGGGTCGCTCGGGATCACGTCCGGGGCGGGAGGCGGGACCGAACGGCAGCTGGTCGGCGTCGCGATGCCGACCACCACGTCCGAGCGCTGGATCGGGGACGGCGAGAACGTCCAGGACCAGCTGGAGGCGCTGGGGTACGACGTCGACCTGGAGTACGCGGAGAACGACGTGCCGACCCAGGTCGCGCAGCTGGAGGACATGATCGCCGCGGGCGCCGACGCCCTGGTGATCGGGTCCATCGACGGCGTGGCGCTCAAGGACGTCCTGGCCGAGGCCGCCGCCGCCGGGATCCCGGTGATCGCGTACGACCGGCTGATCCGGGAGTCGGGGGACGTCGACTTCTACGCGACGTTCGACAACGCGCGGGTCGGCGTCCTGCAGGCGACGACCCTGCTGCAGGGCCTCGGGGTGCTCGACGCGGCGGGCGAGGAGACCGGCGCCGCCGGGCCGTTCGCGGTCGAGATCTTCGCGGGCTCCACGGACGACAACAACGCCTCGGTGTTCTACGACGGCGCCATGCAGGTGCTGCAGCCGTACCTCGACTCCGGGGTGCTGACCGTGCCCTCGGGCGAGACCGGCTTCGAGGTCGTCGCGACGGCGGCCTGGGACCCGAAGAACGCCACCGCGCGGATGCAGACGCTGCTGCCGCGCTACACCGGCACGGACCTGCGCCTCGACGGCGTGCTGTCCCCGTACGACGGCATCTCGATCGCCGTCCTCGACGCGGTGGAGGGCATCGGCTACGGCACCGCCGCGCAGCCGCTCCCGGTGGTCACCGGGCAGGACGCGGAGCTCGCCTCCGCGAAGTCCATCGGCGCCGGCGAGCAGTACGCCACGGTCTACAAGGACACCCGCCAGCTCGCCGAGGTGACCGTCTCGATGGTCCGGGCGCTGCTGGACGGCGCCGAGCCGGAGACGAACGACACCACGTCCTACGACAACGGGGTGAAGGTCGTCCCGTCGTACCTGCTGACCCCTCAGGTGGTCACCGCCGACAACTACCGCCAGGTCCTCGTGGCCGGCGGCTACTACACCGCCGAGGAGCTGGGCTGATGCGCCCCGAGACCGCACCCCCGTCCGGCCCGGCCCGCCGGACCCGCGCGTCCTGGTTCTGGGACCGTCCCGTCGCGCTGAAGATCGCCGTGTCCCTCGTCGTGCTCGGCGGGACGTTCGCGCTCGTGGGCGGGGCCGGCGCCTTCGCGCTGTACCGCGCCGGGCAGCACCTCGAGGAGATGTCCGGCCTCACGGGCGAGCTGCAGTCGTCGATGTCGGAGCTCCGCGCCGCCCAGACCCGCAGCCACCTGCTGGTGCACCGTGCCGCGGAGGCCACGGACGACTCCGTCCGGGCGCAGCTGCTCGAGTCCTCGGCCTGGAACGACCGGGACGTGGCCGCGCAGATCGAGGCCATCTCGGCGTACCCGCAGTCCGGCACCCGGCAGTGGACGGACTTCGTCGCCCGGTGGGACGCCTGGGTCGCCTACCGCGACGCCACGCTGCTGCCGCTCGTCGCCGACGGCGACCTCGCCGGGCTGCGGACCGCCCTCGCGGCCGACGCGTCGGCCGACCCCGACTGGGCCGGTCGGGCGCTCGCGCTCGCGCAGGGCCAGGTGGACGCGCAGGTCGACGAGATCCTGGCCGCCAGCCGCGCCGAGGTCGACCGCACGATCCTCGCGCTGGTCGTCGCGTTCGTGGTCGGCGCGGGCCTGTCCGGGCTGCTCGCGGTGCTGGTGATCCGCCGGATCACCGCGGCGGTCCGCAGCGTGCAGGGCTCGCTGGAGGCGATGGCCGAGGGCGACCTGACCGTGCCGGCGGACGTGCCGTGGCAGGACGAGACCGGCCGGATGGCGGCGGCGCTCGACCAGGCGCAGGAGTCGCTGCGCACGACGCTCGCGGGCGTGGTGGACGCGGCGGGCTCGGTGCAGGCCACCGCGTCCGGGCTGACCGCGTCGAACGGCGACGTCGTCGCAGGCTCGCAGGAGACCTCCGCGCAGGCGGGGGTCGTGGCGGCGGCCGCCGACGAGGTGTCCCGCAACGTGCAGGCGGTCGCCGCGGGCGCCGAGCAGATGGGCGCCAGCATCCGGGAGATCGCGCAGAACGCGTCGCAGGCGGCGAAGGTCGCCGGCCAGGCCACGGAGGTCGCCGCGTCGACGAACGACCAGGTCGCCCGGCTCGGTGCGTCGAGCCAGGAGATCGGGAACGTGGTCAAGGTCATCACGTCGATCGCGGAGCAGACCAACCTGC
>DAMBCY010000492.1:0-2707 GCA_032056255.1 Cellulomonas sp.
TGCGGGGTGCGGGGTGCGGGGTGCGGGGTGCGGGGCGGGAGCGCTGGACAGGCGGGCGCGCGGGGGGCGCCCGGGGTCAGGCCGGGGTGACCGGGGCGGTGCTGCCGCGGACGACGAGCTCCGGCTCGAACAGCAGCTCGTCCGTGGACACCGGCTGGCCGTTGATCAGCCCGACCAGCAGGTCGATCGCCGCGCGCCCCATCGGCTCGATGGGCTGCCGCACGGTGGTCAGCGGCGGCTCCGTGCAGTTCATGAACACCGAGTCGTCGTACCCGACCACCGACACGTCCTCGGGCACCCGGCGGCCGGCGCGACGGGCGGCGCGGATCGCCCCGAGCGCGAGGGGGTCGCTCGCGCACACGAGTCCCGTCACGCCCTGCCGGAGCAGCCGGGTGGCGGCGGCCTGCCCGCTCTCGAGCGAGTAGGCGCTGCGGGCGACGGCGTCGTCGTCGAGCGTGAGGCCGAGGCGCGCGGCGGCCTCGCGGGCGGCGTGCAGCTTGCGCTCGGACGGCACGTGGTCGACGGGTCCGAGCACGAGGCCGATGCGGGTGTGGCCGAGGGAGGCGAGGTGCCCCACGGCCTGCTCGACGGCGACCTCGTCGTCGCACGACACCCGCGGGAACGGCAGGCCGTCGATCGAGGCGTTGATGAGCACGACGGGCAGGCCGCGGTCCGCGAGCAGGCCGTAGTGCTCGTGGTCGGCGCCGCGCTGCGCGAAGTTGCCGCCGGCGAACACGATGCCCGACACCTGCTGGGTGAGCAGCAGGTCGACGTAGTCGGCCTCGGTGACGCCGCCGGCGGTCTGGGTGCAGAGCACCGGGGTGTACCCCTGCTGCGCGAGCGCCCCGCCGACCACCTCGGCGAACGCCGGGAAGATCGGGTTCTGCAGCTCGGGGAGCACGAGGCCGACGAGCCGGGCCCGCTCGCCCCGGAGCTTCGTGGGTCGCTCGTAGCCCAGCACGTCCAGCGCGGTGAGCACCGCCTGCCGGGTCGGCTCGGACACCCCGGGCCGGCCGTTGAGCACGCGGCTCACCGTCGCCTCGGAGACCCCGACCTTCTGCGCGACGTCCGCGAGCCTGCCTGCCATGACCGAAAGCCTACGACCGGATCGTGCAAGCGGCTTGCGAACGCGCTCAGGCGCTGGCGGCGGTGGCGGGGGCCATGGTGCGGAGCTGCTCGGCGATCTGCCCGGCCCAGGCGCGCACCGCGTCGAAGTCCCGGTGGTCGCCCTCCTTGGCCCGCGCGCCGGCGATGAGCGCACGCTCGGCGAACGCGAGCTCGGAGCGCAGCAGCCGCCCGGCGAACGCCCGGTGCCCGAGCGCGCCGACGTCGTGCATGAGGGCCAGCAGCTCGTGGGGGCTGTTCGCCGAGGCCGCGGGCTGCGTCGCGAGGCCGGAGGAGAACACCCAGACGTGGCAGCCGCGCAGCCCCGGGGCCAGCCGGGCGGCGAGGTCGCGGGCGGCGGGCATCCAGTGCGCCGTGTACACCGCCGAGCCGAGGACCACGGCGTCGTAGGACGACACGTCCGTCACGTCCCCGGGCGCGGCCTCGTCGACGACGTGACCGGCGGCACGCAGCACGTCCGCGATCGCCGAGCCGATCTCCGCCGTGGCGCCGTGGCGCGAGGCCACCGTCACCAAGATCTGCATCGCTCTGCCCTCCTGCGGCTCGTAGTCGCGACCTGTCCGGACCCCCGACGGATGTCGCCTCGTCCATGGTCTGCGGCGCGGACGCGGAAGTCGTGGGCCGGAGGTCCCCCGCGCCCCGATCCGCGCCGCACGGCGCCCGCGCGACGGTCCCCCCGGTCCGCGCGAACACGGCGGACCCGCGGGATCACCCCGCGGCGGTGTGACGAGCGTCATCCCGGGCGAGGTCCGCGATCCCGCCCTGCGCGGCCCGCAGCGCGCCCGTCACCCGGGACAGCAGCGCCAGCCCCTCGGCGTCCAGCGCTCCCCCGACGTAGTGCGCGATGGCCTGCACGTGCCGCCGGCCGACCTCCCGCTGCAGCGCCGCACCCTGCTCGGTCAGCGTCACGAGCACGCCGCGCCCGTCCCCCGGCGCCGGCGCCCGCCGGACCCAGCCCGCGTCCTCGAGGCGCTCGACCATCCGGCTCAGGCTGGGCTGGCTGAGCAGGCTCGACTCGGCGAGGTCACGCAGCCGCAGCCCGTCCGGTGCGGTCGACAGCGTGAACAGCACGTCGTACTCGCGCAGGGAGACGCGGTCCCAGATGGGGTCGCGCTGCAGCCGCCGCATGATCGCGACCTGCGCCCGGAACAGCTCCTCCCACGCGAGGGCGGCGGCGCGGACCTCCGCGCCGCCCGCGAGCGCCGTCGTCCCCGGCCCGGCCGCCACGCCCCGCGTCGTCCCCGTCACACCGCGCTCCGTCCGTCGGTCCATGCGTTCGCATCTACCCGGACCCAACCCGGCACGACCCCCGGGTGTTCCCGGCGATCCTCCGGCCCGCCGCGTCGCCGTCGCGTAGCCTGGCGCGATGCAGAACGACGGCGTCCGATCGACGTACGTGCTGGTCGACGGCGAGAACATCGACGCCACCCTCGGCTCCTCGATCCTGAACGGGCGCCCCACGCCCGAGCAGCGTCCCCGCTGGGAGCGGGTGCTCGACTTCGCGCACCGCACCTGGGGCCAGGAGCCGAAGGGCCTGTTCTTCCTCAACGCGACCAGCGGCACCCTGCCGATGTCGTTCGTG
>DAMBCY010000493.1:0-2700 GCA_032056255.1 Cellulomonas sp.
GTTCGGGTGAACACCGCGCGGGCCCCTCGTCGGTGTCCTCACCCGCCGGGTGGGAGAGCCGATCCGGCCGTCCCGCCGACACGCCGGACGACACGCCGGGCCCCGACGACGTTCCGGACAATGCGGGCCGGAGAGGTCTCCGACCTGACCTGCGAGGACGTCGCTGACCTGCTGCGTCGCAGCCTTGACACCCCGTCCCGATTCGATAGGTTCTCGGGAGTGGTTCGGCCCGTGGCGCCCCGTCGGCGGCGCGCCCCAGGGGGTGGAAGGTCCGGACCACGTCGGGCTCCGACCAGGCCCGCGTGTTCACTAGAGAACGGGCACCGCCTCGCGGTGTCGTGCGGTACGAAGGACACGCGGGCCGGTCGGTCGGACAGGAGCGGGAGCCGCCGGGCACGGCGGCGGGCCGGGCACCCGACGGGGCTCCGGCTCCCATCCCGGTGCCGTACTCTGGCGCGGTGCCGGCACGTGACCTCCCCCGCTGGTGGACCGCGGTGCTGGCGCTCCTGGGCGGCCTGCTGACCTGGTCCGCGTTCCCCGACCTGAGCTGGTGGTGGGCCGCCGTGCCGGGCACGGCGCTGCTGTTCCTCGCGCTCCGCCGGGACAGCGCCCGCTGGAACGCCCTGGTCGGCCTGATCTGGGGCGTGGCGTTCTTCGTCCCCCTGCTCACCTGGGCGGGCGACGCCGTGGGCGCGGTCCCGTGGCTGGCGCTCTCGATCGCGGAGGCGGGGTTCGTCGCGCTGTTCGGGGCCGGGTGGTCCTGGGCCCGCCGCGGCGAGGCGGTGTGGCGGCGCGGATCGCTCCAGGTCGTGGTGTTCGCCGTGCTGTGGGTCGCGCTCGAGGAGCTGCGCTCGATCTGGCCGTTCGGCGGCTTCCCCTGGGGCCGGCTCGCGTTCTCGCAGGCCGACTCCCCGGTCGTCTCCCTGGCGCGGCTGGGCGGGGCTCCGCTGGTGTCCGCCGTGGTGGCCGCCGCCGGTGCCGCGCTCGCCCTGGCCGTGCTCGCCGCCCGGCGGTTCGCGCTGCTCGCGACGCTGGGCCGGCTCGCGCTGGTCGTCGGGGTGGTGCTGGTCGGGCTGGTGATCCCGGTGGACACCCGCGCGGAGGACGGCACGCTCGCGGTCGGCGCCGTCCAGGGCAACGTCGCCGAGCCCGGCCTGCACGCGTTCGACCAGCGCCGCGAGGTGCTGGACAACCACCTGGCGGGGACGGCCGCGCTGCTCGACCGGGTGCAGCCCGGGGACCTCGACGTGGTGCTCTGGCCGGAGAACGGCACGGACATCGACCCGCAGGTCGACGCCCGGGCGGCGGCGGACCTCACCGCCGCCGCGCAGGCCGTGGACGCCCCGCTGCTGATCGGGACCATCGAGTACCCGGAGACCGGCGGCCGCTACAACACCTCGCTCCTCTGGGACCCGGCCGACGGGCCGGTGGCCCGGTACTCCAAGCAGCGGCCGGCGCCGTTCGCGGAGTACATCCCCCTGCGCGACCTGGTCCGGCCCTTCTCGTCGGCCGTCGACCTGGTCCAGAACGACATGCTGGCGGGCACCGAGCCGGGAGTGGTCCCGCTCGCGTCCGACCGGCTCGGCCGCACGGTGACGCTCGGCGACGTCATCTGCTTCGAGGTCGCCTACGACCCCATCGTCCGGGAGAGCGTGCGCGAGGGCGCCGAGGTGCTGGTGGTGCAGACGAACAACGCGTCGTTCGGCTACTCGGCCGAGTCGACGCAGCAGCTGGCGATGGCCCGGTTCCGGGCGGTCGAGCTGGGCCGGGCGACGGTCCAGGTGTCGACGGTCGGGGTGAGCGCGGTGATCAGCCCGAACGGTGCGGTGGCTCAGCGCACCGAGCTGTTCACGCCCGCGCAGCTCGTCGCGCAGCTGCCGCTGCGGCAGTCGCTGACGCCGGCCGCCCGGCTCGGCGCCTGGCCGAGCGGTGTCGTCGGCGCGCTGGCGCTGGTCATGACCGTCGCGGGCGCGGCGGGAGCGCGGCGGACCCGCCGCGCCGACCGGCCGGAGCCGGCCGCGTGACCGCGCCCGCCGGGCGGGTGCTCGTCGTCGTGCCGACCTACGACGAGCAGGACAGCCTGCCGCACGCGCTGGACGGCCTGCGTCGCTGGGTGCCCGACGCCGACGTGCTCGTGGTCGACGACGCGTCGCCCGACGGCACGGGCGAGCTCGCCGAGAAGATCGCGGCCACCGACGCGGCGGACCGGGGCCGGCAGGCGATCCACGTGCTGCACCGCACCGGCAAGCAGGGCCTCGGCACGGCGTACGTCGCGGGGTTCCGCTGGGCGCTCGAGCGCGGGTACGACACCGTGGTCGAGATGGACGCCGACGGCTCGCACCGGGCCGAGGACCTGCCGCGGCTGCTGGACCGCGTGCCGGACGCGGAGCTCGTCATCGGCTCGCGCTGGGTCCGCGGCGGACGGGTGGTGAACTGGCCGGCGCACCGCCAGCTGCTGTCCCGCGGCGCCAACGTCTACGCGTGGGTCGCGATGGGCCTGCCGGTCCGGGACGCCACGGCGGGGTTCCGCGCCTACCGGGCGACCACCCTGGCGGGGCTCGCCCTGGACGAGGTGGCCTCGCACGGGTACTGCTTCCAGATCGACATGGCGTGGCGGGTGCTGCGCGCGGGCGGGCGGGTGGTCGAGGTGCCGATCACGTTCGTCGAGCGCGCGGAGGGCCGGTCGAAGATGAGCCGGTC
>DAMBCY010000494.1:0-2700 GCA_032056255.1 Cellulomonas sp.
TTCGTCATCTCGCTGTCGGCGGCGCACAGCCCGGCGTCGGAGGTCAGGTCCAGTCCTGCTGTTGCCGCTCCGGCTGCCGCCTCTGGTGCGGCAGCGGCGGCGTTGTTCGCTGCCGCCTCTCTGTCCGCGACCTCACGCTCGCGCGTCCGCATGTCGGCCTCGGCCTGCTCGTACTCGTCGATCTGCGCCTCGGCATCTGCCAGCCTCTCGGTGGTCGCGTCGGACGCGGTCTGCGCTTCGTCTCGCTCGCTCTCGGCAGCGGCGAGTTGCGCAGTCACCCGCTCGTACTCAGCGCTCGCAGTCGGATCCTGAAGGGCGAGCGTCACCCCGGCGCCCGCCGCCAGCCCGAGCACGGCCGCCGCGGCTGGGATGAGCCACCCCCGCGCATTCCGGGCTCGCTGGTTCGGAGATGCATCGGGCCTCTGCTGGTTCATGCCCCGCACGGTAGCGGCCGATCACTGGACCCACGTGGTCCTATCGGGTGATCGTGGCTGGGGTCGAGCACCGCCGCGAGCAGTGAGGGCAACTCACTCCCCCGCCGCCCGCAGGCGCCGCACAACTCCGACCTGGCGCAGGTACGCCGCGCGCCACAAGGCAACGTGCTTGACCTGGACGTTGAGCTCACGGGCCAGGGCGCCATCCCGGCAGCCGACAAGTGCCTCGGCCTCCGCGAACGCCTCGGGCGTGATGAGCAGCCGAGCGGCGTACGTGTCGGCCTCGCGCTCGTCTCGGGCACGATCGTGCGCCGAGGTCCAGTCGTGGCCGTACGCGTGGTGTCCGCACTCGTGTGCGAGCGTGACCCGCTGCTGCGCGATCGGCCGGCGGTCGTTGATGACGACCAGGCCACTGCTGTGGATCTCGCCGTGCCGCAGTCGTCCGAGGTCTCGGAACTTGACGCGCAACCCTAGGTCGGCCGCGTGCTGCAGCAGATCCTCCATGTCGCCCCCTACGGCTGGTCCTCGTGCGACTCGAACTCGAGGGTGTCGTCTTCGCCCTCGGAGGCCGCCAGTGTGGAATCGACCTCTGACACGTCGCTCGTCCGGCGGCAGTCACGCAGCTGCACGACGGGCGAGCCTCCCGTCGGTTCGTGGTGCTTCAGCAGGGCGCGCAGGACACCGAGGACCGCCGCCTCCTCGTCCGGGGTGAGCCGGTCGAGGGACGACGGTAGGAGGTGCTCGAGGCGGGTCATGCCGCGGTCGATGTCGAGTTCGAGGGACTCGGCGACGGCGAGCAGTACGGCCCGCTGGGTGACACCCAGCACGGTAGCCATGGCGCGGATGGTCTCGGGGTCCAGGAACGTCTTGGGCTCCTGGGTGGCCATCTGCTGCCAGCGCTGCCGGCTGGGACTGTTGGTGGTGGCCTGGGCCAGCTGGGCATAGGTGCGGTCCCCCTTGGTCGAGCGGATGAGCTCCGCGAGGTTCATGACCGAAACCTTCCTGACCTGGGGTCGCGCGCCGCAACCTGCCATCTCGGATAGGTGCCTAGCGCGGATTGACGCCTCACCGTAGCCGGGGTGCCTACCAACTCGCGAGTGGCAGATCGGGTCTTCCGCGCGGGAAACGGGTGGAACCTCGACAACGGCTCTTGCGTAGGTGCCTATCGCCATGGCACCCTCGGCCTACTGGCGCTTGACGGATAGGCGCCTACCGAGGGAGGATTCATGCACACGATCACGCGGCTCCGACGTCGCTGGCCAAAGGGGACCTGGATGAAGCTCAAGAGCGCGGACATGCTCAAGGCGCTCGTGGGAGACCCGCGCGAGCGCCGTGACGTGAAGATGTCCGGTCGCACCCTCGCCCGCAGGGTCATCAACCCCGACACCGGCAAGCCCATCCACCCGTCGTTCATCGATCACCTGCTGCAGGGCCGGCGCACCTCGTGCACGCCGCGCATCGCCGAGCAGATCGCGGAGGCGCTTGAGGTGCCCCTGTCGGTCCTCTTCGTGCCCAATGCGCCTAGTGTCAGTGAGCGTCCTGCCCAGTCGCAGATGACGGCAGGACAGGCAGCCTGATGTCCGACGCGGTGCAGGACGTCATCGACGCGGTCCTCGCCGACATCCGGCCGTCGCGGGTCGAGACCCGTGAGGCGATCCGCCTCGCTGTGCACAAGGCAGCGTCGGACCGGCGCGGGCTCGTGCACATCTCGGCGGTCCGCCGGCACCTGCCCCCGTGGGTTTCGGTCGCGCAGATCGGCGCGGTCACGAACCGCCTGGTGTGTCGCGGCTACCTCGTCCCGACGGGCCGGTACGAGCCGAACGGCGACACCCACGCCCGCAACGGCGGGAAGCCGGCTGCGGTCCGCCGTCTCATCCGTCCGATCCCGCCGGAGGCCCTGCGATGACCGTTCCGACCATCACTGTCGCGCAGGTCTCCTACGACCTGCGCGGTGCCGCCGAGGCCGCGGGCTGCGGGATCACCTCGATCAAGGAGGCCGTCGAGTCCGGCGACCTGATCGCGCACTACCGCGGCACGAAGCCGCTGATCCGTGCGGTCGACCTCGACGAATGGGTGGCGTCGCTGCCCACCACGCGGCCGTCGCGCCGCATCGCCTGACCCCCAGACACGACGAGAGCCCGCACCCCAACCACGAGACACGGGCTCTCACCGACTACAGGAAGAAGCATCCCATGAACGACTCCACCGCCGCGCTGCCCGCGATCAAGGGCTTCAAGCCCGACCTGACGTGCCGCGGGTTCCAGTA
>DAMBCY010000495.1:0-2694 GCA_032056255.1 Cellulomonas sp.
CCCCGGCCGGTGGGCGTACCAGCTGACCTCCGCCACTTGCGCGCCGACGGGCATGAGCGGGTCCAGTGCGGTCAACGGGTCCTGGAACACCATGCCGACTCGTCCCGTGACCTCGACCTCGCCACCCGCGGCGAGCACACCCTGCGGCAGCAGCCCGAGGATGCGGCGCAGCGTCAGGCTCTTCCCGGAGCCGGACTCACCGACGATCCCCAGCGACTCGCCGGACGCGACCGACAGCGACACCCCGTCGACGAGCCGGGCCTCGTGGGCGTCGGTCAGCACCAGGTCGCGGACCGTGACGGCGTTCACCGCACCCTCCACACGTCCGCGAGCCCGTCGCCGACGAGCGACAGGGCGATGCCGGTGTAGACCACGCCGAGGCCGGGCAGGGTGGAGATCCACCACCTGGTGGTGATGAACGGCTGCCCGTCGGAGATCATCGTCCCCCAGTCCGGTGTCGGAGGCTGCACGCCCAGCCCCAGGAATCCGAGTGTGACGACCGCGACCATGATCAGCACGATCTCCGTCATCAGCAGCACGACGGCCTGCGGCAGGACGTTCGGCAGCAGGTGCCGCAGCAGGACCCTGCCGTGTGACAGCCCACCTCCGCGGGCGGCCTCGACCCACCCGGCAGCCCGCAGCGTGCGGATCGCGGTGCGCACGACGCGGGCGTAGCCGACCCAGCCCACGAGGGCGAACGCGACGAAGATGCCCTTCGGTCCCCGCCCGACGGCGAAGGCGATCGCGACGAGGATCACGTAGAACGGGAAGGCGATCACCGTGTCGACGATCCGGCCGACCACGTAGTCGAGCCAGCCGCCGAAGTAGCCGGAGATCAGGCCGAGCAGCACGCCGGTGACGAACGGCGCGGCGGCGGCCAGGACCGCGATCGACAGGTCGGTGCGGGCGGCCCAGAGCATCCGCGACAGGATGTCGCGGCCGAGCTGGTCGGTGCCGAACAGATGCTCCGCCGAGGGCGGCAACAGGCCGCCGGTCAAGTTCTGCTCCGCCGGGTCGAACGGCGCGATGACCGGCGCGAGCAGTGCCACCGCGACGAGCAGTGCGGCAAGACAGAGGCCGAGCACCAGTGTGCGGGGCAGCCGGGTCCGGGGTCGGACGGCGGGGATCGCGGCGGCGCTCACCGGGCACCGTCCCTGGGGTCGAGCCGGCGCACCAGGAGATCGACGAGCACCGAGACGACGACGACGCCGAAGGCGCAGTACAGCGCGATGCCCTGCACCAGGGGGAAGTCCCGGTTGCCGATCGCGTTGAACAGCAGCGTGCCGAGGCCGTTGATCCCGAAGACGCGCTCGATGACGAGGGTCCCGCCGATCAGGTAGGCGATGTTCACGCCGAGCAGAGCCGTGGTCGGCGCCGCAGCGTTGCGCAGCACGTGCCCGAACACGACCCGGCGCTCCGGGACGCCCGCGGCGCGCAGGGTCGTGACGAAGTCGGCGGAGAACGTCTCGAGCAGCCGCTCGCGCAGCGACCGGATGAGCGGTGGCGCGAGCCCGAGAGACAGGGTCAGGGCGGGCAGGACGAGGCTGTGCAGCGCCCCGGTGGGTCCGTCCCCGACGCCCCCGACGGGGAACCAGCCCAGGGTCACCGCGAACAAGATGATGAGCAGCAGTCCGGTCCAGAAGCTCGGCATGCCGAGGGTGATGGTGGGGATCACCCGGACGAGGTGGTCGACGGGGCCGTCCTTGTGACTGGCCGCGGCCACGGCGAGGGTCACGGAGATCACGGCGGTGAACAGCACGGCGAGCGCGATGAGCACCAGGCTGGTCGGCACGCGCTGCGCGATCAGCTCGCGGGTGGACACGTGGTAGACGAGCGAGTCGCCGGTGTCACCACGGGTGACGATCGTCCGCAGGAAGTCGAGGAACTGCTGCCCCAGCGGGAGGTCGAGCCCGAGGGTCTGGCGCAGCGCGTCGACGGACTCCTGGGTCGCCTGGTCCCCGAGGATCATCCGTGCGGGATCTCCGGGGACCAGGCGCAGCAGGAAGAAGACAGCGAGCACCACCCCGACGACCACGGGGATCACGTCGAGCGCGGTCCGCCGCAGCCACCGGAGCGGTGCCCGCCGGGTCACGGCTGGATCCACGCGTCCTGGAACCGGATGCTTCCGTTGGGGAGCACGGTCAGCCCGTGGACGGAGCTGGTCGTCGCCTTGAGGGTCTGCGGGTAGAAGAGCGGGATGTACGGGACGTCGTTCGCGAGGATCTCCTGGATCTGGAGGTAGATGTCCTTGCGCTCGTCACCCGGTGCGGTGGCCCTGCCCTGGTGGATCAGGTCGGTGACCTCCGGGCTGGTGTAGCTGGTCCAGTACGACTTGCTGAAGCCCTCGGGGTCGGCTTGGAAGGTCGCGAGGCCGTCCGGGTCGGGGGCGTCGGAGAGGCCGCTGTTGATCATCACCTGGTAGTCGAGCGCGAAGAACCGGGCACGGAACGACGCGAGGTCGATCGACTCGATCTCCACCGTGATGCCCAGGGGCGCGAGCGCCTGCTGGATGATCTGCGCCTCCTGGGCCCGCTGCGCGTTGCCGCTGGCGACGAGGATCGTGGTGGTGAACCCGTCGGGGAACGCGGACTCGGCGAGCGACTGCTTCGCGGCGTCGACGTCGTACGCCAGGGCGTATCCGGCGTCCGAGGCCGAGTACTCGATCGTCGGGGGGATCAGCGCGTCGGCGACGTC
>DAMBCY010000496.1:0-2679 GCA_032056255.1 Cellulomonas sp.
ACGGGCCCCGGCACCACGCCCACGGGGGACGACGTCGTCGTCGGGGTGACGGCGGCCCTGTCCGCCGTGCCCTGCCGGTCCGGTGCGGCCGGCGGGCCCGGGGCGGACGGGCCGGCGGCCGCCGCCCGGATCACCCGCCTGCTGCCGGGCCTGGTCCACCGCACGACCCGCGCCTCCCGGCACGACCTGCGGGCCGCCGCCGCCGGCCAGTTCGCCGAGCACCTGCACGACCTGGTCCGCGCGACGGGCGACCCGTCGCTGGTGCCCGGCACCGTCGCCCGGGCCCGCACGTGGGGGGCGACGTCCGGCCTCGACCACGCGGCCGGGGTCGCCGCGGCCGCGCGCGCGGCGCTCGACCACGCCGCGACCGGCCCCCGCTCCTCCGGCCCCCGCGCCGGCGTCCCGACCCCCGACCCCGATCTCAGGAGGAGCGCATGACCGCGCCCCAGCCCACCGTCCTGCGCGCCCGGGTGCTCCCCCGGCTCTACCGCGACTCCGTCGCGCTGATGGCCCTGGCCGCGAGCACGGAGAAGCGCGCCGGCGTCCACCGTGCGGGCGCCGTCATGGCGACCCCCGGCAACCTGGAGATCCTCGGCCGGTCCGCGATGCTGCCGGCCGATCTCACGGCGGCCCCGGACGACCTGCTCCTCGTGGTCCGGGCGGACGACGAGGAGGTCGCCGCCGACGCGCTCGCCGCGGCCGAGGCCGGGCTGACCGCGGCGGAGGGGGCCGGCGGCGGGCCGCGGGCCGAGCAGGCGCCGCAGTCGGTCGCGGAGGGGCTGGCGTCCGCCGAGGGCGTCACCCTGGCGACGATCTCGACCCCGGGCGAGTACGCCGCCGTGGTGGCCGAGCAGGCGCTGCGCCGCGGGCTGCACGTGTTCTGCTTCTCGGACAACGTCCCGGTCGAGGACGAGGTGCGCCTCAAGCGGCTCGCCGTCGACCGCGGCCTGCTGCTCATGGGGCCGGACTGCGGCACGGCGGTCCTCGACGGCGTCCCGCTGGGGTTCGCGAACGTGGTCCGCCCGGGCGCCGTCGGCATCGTGGCGGCCTCGGGGACCGGCGCGCAGGAGGTGTCCTGCTTGCTCGACTCCGCCGGCGCCGGGGTGTCCCAGCTCGTCGGCGTCGGCGGGCACGACCTCGGGGCCGAGGTCGGCGGCCTGATGACGCACCTCGCCCTGGACCTGCTCGCCGCCGACGAGGCGACGCAGGTCGTGGTCGTGGTGTCCAAGCCGCCGGCCGCCGCGGTCGCGGAGCGGCTGCTCGACCGCCTCGCCGGCCTGGGCAAGCCCGCGGTGGCGTGCCTGCTCGGGCAGCCCGACTCCGACGACGGCCCGGTCCCCGTGCGCGGCACCCTCGAGGGTGGCGCGATCGCCGCCGCCGCCCTCGCGGGGCACCCGCTGACGATCGCCGACCACCCGGTGCCGCGGGACGCCGCCCCGGTGCGCGGCGGGGTGGTCGGGCTCTACACCGGCGGGACCCTCGCGGCGGAGGCCGCGGTCGTCCTGGGCCGCGCCGGCGTCGAGGCGGAGATCCTCGACCTCGGCGACGACGAGTACACCCGCGGCCGGCCGCACCCGATGATCGACCCCTCCGGCCGGGCCACCTGGGTCGCGGAGGCGGGCGCGCGCGCCGACGTCGGCGTCCTGCTCGTCGACCTGGTGCTCGGCCACGGCGCCGCCGCCGACCCCGCCACCCCGCTCGCCGAGGCGGTGCGGACCGCCCGGGCGGCGGCCGCGGCCGACGGCCGGGAGCTGCTGGTCGTCGGCGCGGTGTGCGGCACCGCCGGCGACCCCCAGGACATCGCGCACCAGCGCGCCGTGCTCCGCGACGCGGGCGTGGTCCTGCACCCGTCCCACGCGGCCGCCGTGCGCCACGTCGCCGCCCGCGTCACCACCACCCCGAAGGAGGACGCATGATCGCCGGAGGCATCCGCGTCGTGAACGCCGGCCTGCCGCTCGTCGTCGAGGGCGTCCCCGCGCAGGACGTCGTCCAGCTCGACTGGCGCCCGCCGGCGTTCGGCGACGCCCACGTGGCCCGCGCCGCGGTCGGGCTCGACGACGAGGTCACCCGGGAGGCCAACCGCCGCGCGATCGCGGCGGTGCACGCCGTCCGGGCGCAGCTGGTCGCGGTGCGGCCGGCCCGCGAGGTCGTCCCCGGCCTGGACGACGGCCGCCTGCTGCTGCACGCCGGCCCGCCGATCGAGGTCGGGCGGATGTGCGGCCCGATGCTCGGCGCGCTGATCGGCGCGACGCTCTTCGAGGGCTGGGCCGCGACCCCGGACGAGGCCCTCGCGCTGCTGCGCGAGGGCGCGGTGCGGGTGGACCCCTGCCACCACCACGGCGCGGTCGGCCCGATGGCGGGCGTGGTCGCCCCGTCGATGCCGGTGCTCGTCGCCGAGGACGGCGACCGCCGCGCGTTCGCGACCCTCAACGAGGGGCTGGGCAAGGTGCTCCGGTTCGGCGCCTACGACGAGGGCGTCGTCGCGCGGCTCGCGTGGATGCGGGACGTGCTGGGCCCGGTGGTCGACGCCGCGCTGGCCGAGCACGGTCCGGTCGACGTGACCTCCCTGATCGGCCAGGCGCTCGCGATGGGCGACGAGGGGCACAACCGGAACGTCGCCGCGACCGGCCTGCTGACCCGCCGGCTGGCCCCGGCCCACGCGAACCTGCCCGGCGGCGT
>DAMBCY010000497.1:0-2671 GCA_032056255.1 Cellulomonas sp.
CCGTCGACAGGTCGATCCCGCCGGTCAGGAGCACGAACGCCTGCCCCATCGCGAGGAACGCGATCACCGTGCCGTTCAGCAGCAGCAGGTTGGCGTTGTCGAACGTGCGGAACGTCGGCGAGACCGCACCGAAGATGATCGCGACGAGCACGATCACCACGCCGATGCCGAGCTCTTCGGGGATCCGGCGGCGCTGTGCCATGGGTCTGCCTCCTTGCAGTCCGCTCATATGAGCGCTGGGGTTGCTCATCTGTGTCCGACGGTACGTCGGATCGGCGTGGCAGCGCAACGCGAGCCCGATCACGTGTTGGTAACGTTCGAGCGCGCTATGGTGCTCACATGAGCGAAGCAGAGCCGCGCGGAGCGGGGGCGTCCGGGGCCGAGGACCGGGGCCTCATGGTGCGGGCCGCGCGCCGGTACTACGTCGACGACGCGTCCAAGGTGCAGATCGCGGACGAGCTGGGCGTCTCCCGGTTCAAGATCGCACGCCTGCTGGAGCAGGCCCGCGCCACCGGCGTCGTGACGATCGCCATCCACGCCGACGGCCTGGTCGACCCCGACCTCTCCGAGGCGGTGCGTGACCACCTCGGACTGACGCAGGTCACCGTCATCGAGACCAGCGGCGACCGCGACGCCGTCCGGCACGAGGTGGGGCGCGCCGCCGCCGAGCACCTCGGCGCCACGCTGCGGCCCGGCGAGGTGCTCGGGCTCGCCTGGGGCCGCACCCTCACTGCCATGAGCGCCGCGCTCCCCGCCCTGCCGCGGGTCGACGTCGTGCAGCTGACCGGCGCGATCGGGTCCGACCTGGAGGAGTCCCCCGTCGAGATCGTCCGGCGGGTCGCCCTGCGATCCGGCGGCACCGCCCGGCCGATCTTCGCCCCGCTCGTCGTCGACGACGCCCGCACCGCGGCCGCCCTGCGCCGGCAGCCCGACGTCGCCGCCGCGTTGCGGATGTTCGACTCGGTCACGACCGCCGTCGTCTCCGTCGGCTCCTGGGACCCGCCGGACTCGCAGCTGCTGCGCACCGTCGACGACGACGAGCGCCGCCGGCTGCTCGACGCGGGCGTGCGCGCCGAGGTCGCCTCCCTGCTCGTCTCCGACGCCGGCGAGCTCGTCGCCCCGGACTTCCAGGACCGCTGCGTCACGATCGAGTTCGAGCAGATGCGCGCCGTCCCGCGGATCATCGCCGCCGCCGGCGGGGTGCAGAAGGCCCGCGCCG
This sequence comes from Cellulomonas sp., assembly GCA_032056255.1. GTDB lineage: Bacteria > Actinomycetota > Actinomycetes > Actinomycetales > Cellulomonadaceae > Cellulomonas. Next base: position 1,220 of record DAMBCY010000497.1, read on the forward strand.
TCGCCGCCATCGCCCGCGCGGGCCTGTGCACGGAGCTGGTCACCGACCGCGAGCTCGCCGAGGAGCTGCTCACCCTGCCGCGCGTCGCCGCCCGGGCCCCGCGCTGATGGTCGCCGTCGCCGCGTCGCTCTGGTCCACCCCGCGCGACCGGCTCGACACGGAGGCCCGACGCCTGGCCGCCGCCGGGCTGCGACGCTGGCACTGGGACGTCTCCGACGGCGAGCTCGCCGGCCCCGGCGGGTTCGACGTCGCCACCGCCGCCCGGGTCACCCGCGCCACGAGCCTGCCCGGCGAGGCGCACCTCATGGTCGCCCGTCCCGAGGACGAGGTCGACGCCTGGGCCGCGCTCTGCGACACCGTCGTCGTCCACGTCGAGGCCACCGGGTGGCAGCACGCCGTCGACCGGGTCCGGCAGCTCGGCGCCCGGCCCGGGGTCGCGATCTCCCCCGGCACCCCGGTGACCGTGCTCGACGACCTGCCGGAGGACGTCGCCGTCCTCGTGATGGCGATCGTCCCCGGCAGCGCGGGTGCGGCCTTCCGCCCCGCCACGCTCGGCCGGCTCGGTGCGCTCGCCGGGCGGGCGCATCTCGGCGTGGACGGGGGCGTGACGCTGGAACGCGCGCACGAGTGCGAGGCCCACGGGGCGACGTGGGTGGTGAGCGGGTCGGCGCTGTGCGGGAGCGCGGACCCCGCGGCGTGGCTGCGCGCGGCCGGCGACGCGACCTGAGGAAGAGGCGAGCTCACCCGGTCGGCTCTCGACGCGGGGGCACCCGACCGCCGCCGACCAGCACGAGCGCGGGGCGCGCCCCGCGGAAGTAGCCGCGCGTGTAGCGGGCATGTCCCTGGTCCCGCGGGGTGAGCGCGCGATCGGCGAGGGAGGCGGGAACGGGCTCGCCACCCCGTGCCGACGGCTCGCCCCGGCCCGGCACCGCGGGTGCGCTGGACCTGCCCGCGCGGCCCGCCCGGCGGGCTTCGTCGACGCGTGCGCGGATCTCCGGTGCGGTGACCTCGGCGAACCGGCGCAGCACCGAGGCGTCGTCGGTGCCCATGATGAACACGCTCACGCCGTCCTCGACCGCCAGCTGCGCCAGCTCCTTCGCGCTGTACTGCGGGAGGAGGTTCATCAGCCGCGCGATCGCCCCCGGGTCACGACCCGCCTTCCGCGCCGACTCGTCGATCACCGCGTTCCCGCGGGCGACGTCACCGGGCTTCATCCACGGCAGGCTCGGCAGCCACCCGTCGCCCTTGCGGCCGATGATCCGCTGCCTCCGCGGCTGGTACGCGCCCACCCAGACCGGGCTGTCGTGCGCCGGCGCAGGGCCCCGCTGCGCGCCCTCGACGTGGTGGAACCGGCCGTCCACGCGCAGCAGGGCCGGGTTCTCGGCGTCCCAGATGCCCCGGATGACGTCCAGCGACTCGTACAGCCCGGACACAGCCTCAGGCGGGGTCAGC
>DAMBCY010000498.1:0-2665 GCA_032056255.1 Cellulomonas sp.
CGAGGACACGACCCGTCTGGCGATGTAGCCGGTCATGGCGGTCCCTTCTGAGGTCGGGGTCCGTCCCCGGGCCGAGACGGCCCGGGGACGGGGGAGCGGGTGGGATGCGGGTGGTGCCGGCCGGTCAGCCGCCGAGCGAGGCCGACTCGACGTGCGTCGTGCCGTTGCCCTCCATCCACACACCGCTCACGCCGGGGCGGACGACCGAGGGGGTGCCGACGTTGAGGATGTTGACCAGCGGCTGCTCCGTGGACGTGATCGTCTGGAACTGCGCGAAGCCCTCGGCGATGCCGGCCTCGTCGGCGGCGGTCGTGATCAGCTGCTTGGCGGCCTCGTACTCGGGCGTCCCCGGCCAGTTGGACGGGCTCCAGCCGCCCTCGCCGAAGTAGTCGGCGACGAAGGGCAGCGGGGCGGCCTCCCGCGACAGGTAGTCCGTCACGATCAGGCCCGGGTACGACTTGCCCGCCGGGTAGAAGGCCGCGATCCAGGTGCTGCTCTCGTTCGTCTCGATGGTCAGCTCGATGCCGATCTCCGCGAGGCTGGCCTGCAGGATCTGGCAGGTGGTCGCGAACTCGGGGAACGAGCCGCCGGCGGTGGCCCAGCAGGTGAAGCCGTCGCCCGCGGTGACGCCCGCCTCGGCGAACAGCTCCTCGGCCTTGTCGAGGTCGTAGGTGTAGTCGGTCACGTCGTCCGTCGCGTACGGGTTGACGGGGCTGACCAGCGTCGAGCCCCGGTTGATCTCCCCGAGGCCCCCGTACGACGCCGCCTGGATGGCCTCGCGGTCGGTCGCGTAGGACAGCGCCTGACGTGCCCGCGGGTCGTCGAACGGTGCGGACAGCGTGTCCACCTCGAGGACGGCGGTCTGCGAGGGATCGGTCGGCGTGACCGTGGTCAGCCCGCTGTCGACCTGCGAGGCGAGCTGGTCGAACGGCAGCCCCCACAGGACGTCGATCGCACCGGCGGCGACCGCGCTCTCCGCGGAGGTGATGTCGGAGTACTTCACGATCTCGACCGTGCCGACCTCCGGCTCGCCGCCGAAGTAGTCGGGGTTCGCCGCCAGCGTGACCTGCTGGTCGGGCACGAAGTCGACCAGGGTGTAGGGCCCGGTGCCGTTCGCGTCGGCGTTCACGGTGTCGATGGCGTCGACATCGGTCATCTTCACGTCCACCAGCGCGGCGGGCAGCTGCGCCATGGGCGCGGACAGCGCGAGCACCAGCGTCGTGTCGTCGGGGGCCGTCGCGGTCGCGATCGAGGAGATCTTGGCGCGCTGCGGCGAGGCGATGTCCGGGTCGAGGACGCGCTCGATGTTCGTGACGGCGTCGGCGGCGGTGAAAGCACGCCCGTCGTGGAAGGTGACGTCGTCGCGCAGCGTGAACGTCCAGGTGAGCTGGTCGTCCGAGGTGGTCCACCCGGTGGCGAGCTCGCCCTCGACGTCTCCCGCCTCGGTCTGGGTGGTCAGGCCGTCCCACAGCAGGTTCCACAGCACGCGCTCGGTGGACAGCGTGGTCGTGTTCGGGTCGAGCTGCGTGATGCCGGAGGTCTGGCCGACGGTGAGGGTGTCGTCGTCGGCGGCCGTCGAGGCACTGCCGCCGCCGACGCCGTCCGTGCCGTCCGGTGTGCCGCAGGAGGACAGGAGCAGCGCCGTCGCGGCGAGGGCGCCCGCGACGGCCAGAGAGGTTCGAGTACGCATGTCGGGCACATCCTCCGGGGGAAGGGATCCGGGCTGTGTTCGGTGATACCGAATGGTGTTCGGCTGGGGCGGACCCAGTTTTCGATCGAGGAGGTGTGCAGGTCAAGGGCGCAGCGGCCCGAGGGCCGAGAATTAACACAGCCGTCACGCGGGGCGACCCCGGTGCTCCCAGGACGCGACCCCGACGAGGTGCGCGGCCATCGACGTGCTGCACGGACAGCAGCCGTGGCCGCACGTCGTCCTCGGGGTCCGAGGTCACGGCAGCGCCCGTCGACCGGACGGCGTCGGCGACGTGGGGGTGGATCTCGGGCCGCGGCCTACCGCCCCGTCGTACCCCCGTGTGCAGCGAGCGGGGGCGCGGGCTCGGCACCGGCCGTGACCAGAGGCAGGTCCGGCCGTGCGCTCCACTCCTCCAGCGAGCCGTCGTAGACCGACACCTCCCGCGCGCCCGCGACGACCAGGCCGAGGGCGAGGTGGCTCGCCGAGATCCCCCCGCCGCAGTACAGGACGAGCGGCCCCGCGTCGAGCAGCGGCGCCACGGCGGCGCGCAGCAGGGGCGGCGCGAGCAGGGTGCCGTCCGGCCCGGTGAGCGCACGGGCGGGGAGGTTGGCCGAGCCGGGGATGTGCCCGCGCCGGGCGTACCGGGTCGGGGCGGTCCCGCGGAACTGGTCGGCGCCGAGCGCGCAGACGAGCCGGCCGGGGCGACGGCCGTCGAGGACGTCGCGCACGTCGGCGAGCGTCGCCCACGCGTCCGTGCGCGGGCGGAGGCTGAGGGTCCCGGCCGCGGCGTCCGGCGCACGCTCCGCCACCCCGCCGACCACGCGGCCCCCCGCCGCCCGCACGCGGCGAGCCCGCCGTCCAGCACCCGCGCGGGGATGCCGAGCGCCCGCAGCGACCACCAGGCGCGCGCCGCCCAGAACCCGTCGGCGCGGTCGTAGACCACCACCGGACGCCCGTCGCGGACGCCGAGCGCGT
>DAMBCY010000499.1:0-2658 GCA_032056255.1 Cellulomonas sp.
CGACCCGGCGTGGGGACCGCTGGCCCGGCCGGCCAACGACGACACGTTCCACTACACGAACTCCGCCCCGCAGCACCACGCGTTCAACGCCGGCGCCACGCTCTGGCTGGGGCTCGAGGAGTACGTCCTGGGCACGGCGCGCGCGGACCGGCTGCGGGTCAGCGTGGTCAGCGGGCCCGTGCTCGCACCCGACGACCCGCTCTACCGCGGCGTGCTGCTGCCCCGGCAGTTCTTCAAGGTGGTGGCGGTCGTCGACGAGCAGGGCGCGCTGGCCGTCACCGGGTACGTGCTCGGGCAGCACGCGTTCCTGCCCGGGGTCCTGACCGAGGCGGCCTTCGGCGCGTACCGGACGTTCCAGGTGCCGGTGGCGCTCGTCGCCGCGCTCACCGGCCTCGACCTGTCCGCGTACGTCGGCGCCGACCCGCTGGGCACGCGGGAGGCGACGGTCGCCGCCCACGTGCTGCGCAGCTACGCGGACGTCGTGCTGCGGCCCTGACGCGCCGGCCGCGTGACGCGCACCCGGCCGACGACGAGCTCCGGCACGCCCGGCGATCCCGGTCCGTGCGGGGCGTCCGGGACGTCGGGCACCGCGACGACCCGCTGCATCGGGCAGCCGGGCGCCTGCGCGCTCACCCCGACCGGGCGGCCGTCGACCGGGAACGCCACCGCGTCGCGTCGCCGCTCGACGGCGTCGGTGTGCCACGCCGCGACGTCCAGCGCCGTCCGGGGTGCGGCGAACCGCTCGTCGACCTCGGCCGGCCCGGGGGTCGCCGGGTGCGGAGCGGGCGTGGTCGTCATGGTGCGCCCCGGTGCTCGCCGTGCGTGGCGTGCCGCCGGCGGGCGCGGCGCCGCTGCGAGGCCGGCCCCGCCGATGGCGTGGCCGCCTGCCCGGGCCTAGCGTCGGGGGAGCGGTGCCGCCGCGGTGCGGCGCCCGGACCAGGAGGTCGACGATGACCGAGGACCGCACGGACGAGCACCTGCGTCTGTCCGACGAGCAGCCCTCGCCGCCCGCACCCGCCCGCGCCGCGTTCTTCGTGCTCTGCCTGCTGCTCCTGCTCGGCGGCTTCGCGCTGATGGCCGCGGGCATGGACAGCGGCTCGGGACCGCTGTTCGTGGGCGGCATCCTCACGAGCGGGCTGGCGTTCTTCCTGCCGCTCGCGCGCTCGCACCGCTGAGGCGGCGGGCTCAGGGGACGACGGTCACCGGCCAGCGCGCGTTGCGCACGAGCCGGACGGCGAGCGACCCCGCGATGCGGTGCCCGAGACCGGCCGAGGACCCGACGACGAGCGAGTCCGCCCGGACCTCGTGCGCGACCGCGGACAGCACCTGGTACGGGTCGCCGCTGCGCACCACGAGCTCCGTGCGGACCCCCGCGTCCTGGGCGAGCGCCACCGAGTCGCGCAGCATCCGCTCCGTGGCGTCCTGGTGGTGCACCACCGCCGCGGTGCTCGCGCCGGTGCCGTCCATGATCGACGTCAGGCCGCCGCCCGGCTCCCGCACGTAGACGGCCACCAGCCGGCTGCGCTGCCGGCGGCACACCCCCACGGCGTAGGCCGCGGCACGCATCGAGGGGTCGGAGCCGTCGATGCCGACGACCACGGCCGTCGGCCCGTCGTGACCGATCTCGAACCCACCGGGCACCGCGCACCGTCCCTCTCCGAGAAGCCTCGCCGAGGAGGCTACCCGCGCCGGACCGCCGGGGCGTGGGGCTCTCGTCCCGCGGGACAGGGCGGTCCGGTCTGCGGCATCGTGGGGCGCACCGGGTGCACCGGGTGCACCGGGTGCACCGGGTGCACGGACCCGCCGGGCGCACCGGGGCGCACGGAGCCGCCGGGCGCCGTCGTCGGGAGGAGGGGACGCCGTGGTCGACCAGCCGCGCCCGCCCGGGCTGCTCGCCGTCGCCCGCGACCTCTACGGCACGCCCCCGTCGGGCTTCGTCGCGGCGCGCGCGGCAGCGGTCCGGGCCGCGCGGCAGGGCGGCGACCGGGCGCTCGCCACGGCGATCGCCGCGCTGCGTCGGCCCTCGACCGCCGCGGCCGCGGTCGACCTGCTGGTCCGGGAGCGGCCGGACGACGTCGGCGACCTGCTCGACCTCGGGGTCCGGCTGCGGGAGGCGCAGGCCGCGCTCGCCGGCGCCGACCTGCGGGTGCTGCACGCGGAGCAGCAGCGCGCGATGGCGCGGGTCGTCCCCGTCGCCGCGGACCTCGTGGCCGACGGCGGACCGCGCATCGGCACCGCGGTGCGGGCCCGGGTGGAGGCGACGCTGCGCGCCGCGATGGGCGACCCGGACGCCGCCGCGGCGCTGGCGACCGGGCTGCTGGTGCGGGACCTGTTCTCGTCGGGCCTGGAACCCGTCGACGTCGCGGGCGCGGTGGCCGTCGCCGACGCGCCGCCGCTCGCGGGCGCGCCGGTGCGACGCACGCCGATGCGGGTGGTCCCGGAGCCGGCGCCGCCCTCGCCGACCGAGGCGGGCGACGGGCGCGGGACGCGCCGGCACCGCGGCCGCCTGATCGAGGAGAAGCCCGCGGCCGCGGCACGCCCGACCGTCGCCGCGCCCGCGCGACGGACGGGGGCGACCGGGACGGGGGCGAGAGGGCGGCGGGCGAGCGGGACGGCAGCGACGCGCGCGCGGCCGCGTGCCGGGGCCGGGGACGCGGC
>DAMBCY010000500.1:0-2645 GCA_032056255.1 Cellulomonas sp.
ACCAGTGACCTCGACCCGGGCTGGTACTTCGTCGCCTCGGTCTCGCGCGTCAACCTGGCGCTGCGCACCGAGGCGTTCTCGCAGAGGTGGTTCTCCCTGCAGCTGCAGCGCACCGGAGTCACAGCCGGGCAGGGTCAGGGGCTTCCGGGGGTGACCTACGCGGCCCTGGCGGAGGCGTTCGAGGACTACCAGGCGCGGCCGCGATCGACTCGAACTCCAGCATCGGCACCTCCTCGACGCGTCCGCCGGGTCCGAGTTCGTGCGGGACCTGCGGACCAACGGAGCGATGGGCCGGTCCACCGCCATCGTGAGCGCCACGTCTCCGGTCCCGCGGGCGGTCTCCGACCAGCTCCTCGGGAACTTCTCCTACGAGCCGGCCGCCTGATGCCCGACCGGATCATCCGTCCCCTGAACGGACCCCGAGGGTCGGTGCTGCTGTGCTGGGCGGCGCTCGCGCTCATCGTGGCCCTGTCCTGCCTGCCGCCGGCCACGGCCGAGGCGCTGCCCTGGGGTCTGCGGGCGCTCGCCTCGGTCGTGCCCCTGTGGGTCTACGCCGTGCTGCGGGGCGCCGCCGCGGGGGCCGCGCTCGTCGGGGCGCTCCGCCGCCGTGACCGCTCGCCGGCCGCTGGTGGGACGTCGCCGGGTTCGCCTCGGTCGCCGGCCTGTGCTGCGGGTGGAGCCCGCTGTACGGGATCGGGTGGCTCGCACAGCCCGGCGCGTCCCGGCAGTGGATCTTCGCCGGTGCGTTCCTCGCGATCGCCGGCGGGATCGCGAACACCTCCCGCATGAGGAACCCGTGATCCGCGCGGCCGCCGACGAGGGCGTGTTCGTCCCGCTCGGGGTGGTGTCACCGCCGCGGCGTGAGCGGATCCGCGACGACTACGAGCACCAGCTCCGGGCCGACCTCGAGGCCGCTGGGCTACCCGTTCGCCCCTGGCCCGAGGGCCTGACCACCTGACAGGAGACACCCCATGGTCCTGACCATGAACGGCCGCGCCCGCATCGACGTCGCGGACGCCCGGCTCACCACGACCACCGCCGGCGGCCTGTCCACGAAGGTCGCCGCCGGCGACACCGCGACGGTCCTGCAGCACGCCGCCCGGCGCTTCCACACCGAGGTCGAGCCCCTGTCCACCTTCTACGGGTGGCGGTCCCTGGCCGTGAACACCGCCTCCGGTGGCATCGCCACCTCCAACCACCTGTCCGGGACTGCCCTCGACCTGAACGGCGCCCAGCACCCCCGGTACAAGCACGGGACGTTCACCGCGGACGAGCGTGCCGCGCTCGAGCGGATCCTCGACGACGTCACCGCCGCCGCCGGGGAGCGCGTCGTGCGCTGGGGCGGGGACGGGAACAGCGACGGCAAGTTCACCGAGGCCGACGTCGACGAGATGCACATCGAGATCGTCGGAACGGCCGCCGGTCTCGCCCTCGCCGCGGCGGCCATCCGCGCCGGCTCGCTGGTCTCCGACCGCGGCACCACCACCCCCGCCACGCCGACCCCCCGAACCCGCTCACCCGATCCCAGGAGGACACCATGCTCGTGCGCGTCCGCCACAAGTCCGGCGGCATCTACCTCGTGAACCTCGACCCCGCCAAGCCGGTCTTCCGCGCCCTGAGCCCCGATGAGAACTCGCTGTTCGACCGGCTCGGCGTCCGGATCGTCTGGGACGGCCTGCCGGACTTCGAGCGCGACCAGGTCCGCAGGTCCGCGACCTCGCCACCTACAAGATCTCGTCCTGAGAGGACCCATGCCATGACCCACCTCGACGACACCACGCCCGATGCCCCGGCCGTGCCCGCCCGGGTCCGCACGGTCGCCTACGACGTGCTGCTCGCCCCTGTCCGCGCTCGTGCTGCTCGCCCGGGGCCTCGCCCCGATCTGGCTGACCGATCCGCAGGCCACCCAGGTCGTCGCCACCACCGGCGTCATCACCGGCGTCGCCGGCCTCATCGCAGGTGGGCTCGGGGTCGCGTACCGCCCGACGCGGTGGCGCCCGCCCTGCACCACCTGCACGTGCCAGCGCCCCGTCCTCCTCCGGGAAGGCGGGGGCGCCTCGCCGTGTTCAAGGCGACCCAACGGGCAGGCGTGGTCGACCCTGGACGACGGCACGGAGTGGTGGCGGCCGCTCCCTCGTTCGTGTCGGCGCGGCTGTGCCGACACGTGCCGGGGCGAGCGGACGCCTCCCCGACTGCAGGTGGTTCGCAGGACCTGAGCATCGGGGGGCGCGTCCCGCAGGACCCCCCCCGACGGCTCAGAAGCAGCTGATGACGGTGGTGACGGCCTCGAAGTGGTAGGTCTCGCCGCGAGCCATGTTGAGCTGGTAGATCTGCCCGGGCTCGCTGACCTTGACCTACCGGGGCGCGGTCGTCTTGGCCGCCATCGTCACCTGGCTCAAGACCCTGCCGGCACCAACGAGTAGATGCTGAGCCGGTTGCCGTCCGGATCGACGAAGTCGAAGTAGTCCACCGCGCCCTCGACGTGCTCGACCGGCCCGACGGCGACCCCCAGCCCTGCCAGCCGCTCGCGCTCACGGGCGGCATCACTGACCCCCAGACGCAGCACGACCTCGGCGCCCGAGCGCGCCGAAGGCTCCGAACCCAACTGGAGCCACACCGGCCCGACCTTGAACTCCACCCCGCCA
>DAMBCY010000501.1:0-2634 GCA_032056255.1 Cellulomonas sp.
CGGACGAGGAGCCGACGATGTACGTCGACGAGCGCACCGCCGAGCGACCGCCCGGCGGGCCCGCCGCGCCGACCGAGTCGCACGCCCGCGACTGGCGCGGCCCCGGCTGGGGGTTCCTGGCCAAGCTGGTGCTGATGATGGTCGTCAACGCGGCGGGCGTGCTCGCGGCGGTGTCGGCGTACCGGGTCGAGGCGTGGGTGGTCCTCGGCGTCGTGGTCGTCCTGGTCCTCGCGGCCGACTGGGTCTACTTCTCCCGCCGGGCGCTGCCCCTGAAGTACCTGCTGCCCGGCCTGGTGTTCCTCGCCGTGTTCCAGATGTTCACGCTGCTCTACACCGGGTACGTCGCGTTCACGAACTACGGGACCGGCCACCTGGGCACGATGCAGCAGGCGGTCGACGCGGCGCTGATCCAGGACGAGCGGCCGGTCGAGGACTCCCCGCAGTTCCCGCTCGCCGTGGTGCGGGAGGGCGGCACGATCGGGTTCGCGATCTCCGACGACGGCACCGTCCGCGTCGGGACCGCCGAGGAGCCGCTCGCGGCGGTCGAGGGCGCCCAGGTGGACGAGGGCGGCACCCCCACCGCCGTGCCCGGCTGGGAGGTCGTGCCCCGCGCCCAGCTGTTCGCGGACGCCGACCTGCAGCAGGAGGTCGTGAACCTGCGGGTGCCGGTGTCCGACGACGCCGAGGACGGGTCGATCCGCACCCGCGAGGGTGCCACGGGCGGGGTCTACACCTCGCGCCTCGAGTGGGACCCCGCCGCGCGGACGATCACGAACACCGAGACCGGCGTCGTCTACGCCCCGGACGACCGCGGCAGCTTCGTCAGCCCGGACGGCGACCGGCTGGCCGCGGGCTGGTACGTCGACGTCGGCCTGGAGAACTTCGTCCGGGCGTTCACCGACACGACCTACGCCGGACCGCTGCTCAAGGTCGCCGCGTGGACCTTCGCGTTCGCGACGCTCACCGTGCTGACCAGCTTCGGCCTCGGGCTGCTGTTCGCCCTGATCTACAACGACCCCCGGGTGCGCGGCCGCAAGGTGCTGCGGACGATCTTCATCCTGCCGTACGCCTTCCCGGCGTTCATGTCCGCCCTGCTGTGGCGCGGCATGCTGAACTCCGAGTTCGGCGTGATCAACGAGTGGTTCTTCCTCGGGGCCGACATCGGCTGGCTCACCGACCCGTGGCTCGCGAAGGCCGCGATCCTCTGGGTCAACCTCTGGCTGAGCTACCCGTACTGGTTCCTCGTCACCACCGGCGCGCTGCAGGCGCTGCCCGGCGACGTGATGGAGGCCGCCCGGGTGGACGGCGCGGGGCGCTGGCGGCAGTTCCGGTCGATCACCCTGCCGATGCTGATGGTGTCGACCGCGCCCCTGGCGATCGCGTCGTTCGCCTTCAACTTCAACAACTTCACGATCATCTACATGCTGACCGAGGGCGGCCCGGCCTTCCCGGGCGGGACCACCCGGATGGGGTCGACGGACATCCTGATCTCGGCGATCTACCAGATCTCCGGGGTGTCCGGCGGGCGGGCGGACTACGGCCTCGCGAGCGCCCTGTCGATCGTCGTGTTCGTCGTGATCGGCGTCATCTCCGGGCTGGCGTTCCGCCGGACCCGCAAGCTCGAGGAGATCTGATGGCACTCGCGCAGCCCCGGACCGACCGGCACGCCGGACCCGACGCCGCACCGGCCTCGCGCTCCCGGCGCGCCCGCTGGTGGGCGGAGGTCGGCTGGAAGTACCCCGTCGCGGCGGTGATCGTGTTCTACGCCGCGTTCCCGCTGGTCTACGCGCTGTCGGCGTCGCTGGACCCGAGCGGCTCGCTGTCGGGATCGAGCCGGCTGCTCCGGTCGATCAGCCTGGCGAACTTCCAGGCGCTCGGCGACACCCTGTACTGGACGTGGGTGACGAACACGCTGGTGATCGGTGCGGCCTCTTCGTTCGGCGCGGTCCTGATGGGCGCCGCGGCCGCGTACGCGTTCTCCCGGTTCCGCTTCCGGGGCCGCCGGGGGTCGCTGACCACGCTGCTGATCGTGCAGATGTTCCCGCAGACCGTCGCGTTCGTGGCCGTGTTCCTGCTGCTGATCGCGCTCGGGAACGTCGTGCCCGCCCTGGGGATCAACTCGAGGGTCGCGCTGGTCTGCGTCTACCTGGGCGGCGCGCTCGGGGCCAACACGTTCCTCATGTACGGGTTCTTCAACTCGGTCCCGCGGGAGATCGACGAGGCCGCCCGGATCGACGGCGCCACGCACGCGCAGGTCTTCTGGCGGCTCATCGTGCCGCTGGTGACCCCGATCCTCGCCGTGGTGGGCCTGCTGGCGTTCATCTCGGCGTTCGGCGACTTCATCCTGGCCCGCATCGTCCTGACCGGGGAGGGCAACTGGACGCTCGCCGTCGGGATGTACCAGTGGGTGTCGAACCAGCTGACCTCGCGCTGGGGGCTGTTCGCCGCCGGCGCGGTCGTCGGGTCGATCCCGGTGCTGGTCCTGTTCCTGTCGCTGCAGCGGTACATCGTCGGCGGGCTGTCCGCGGGCTCGGTCAAGGGATGACGGCGCTGCGGGGCACCCCGCGCCCGTCCGCCCCGTAAGGTCTCGGGTCGTGGACTCCTCGACCGCGCGTCGTCGCCCGACCATCCGCG
>DAMBCY010000502.1:0-2633 GCA_032056255.1 Cellulomonas sp.
CTCCATGCCGAGGAGGCCGTCCTCGCTGGAGATGACGCCGCCCTCGCCGGACGGCGTCCCGGCCTCCACGGCGACCTGGCCGCCGTCGGTGATCTTCGCCTCCACCCCCGCCGCCGTGAGGCACGCCAGGAAGGCCGCCGCGCCCTCCGTGCTCCGCCGGGGGGTGCTGCCGGGATCGTCGGGGTCCGTCGGGCTCGAGGTGCAGCCGGTCGACGCGAGCACGCCTGCGACGGCGAGCCCGGTGAGGGCGGAGAGCGTGGTGCGGGTCGTCATGGGTACCTCCGGGGACGGCGGCGGTGGCCCTCACCGCACAGCTGCAGTTCTACGGAGGGCGAGGTCTGGTCCCGGTCTCGGTCGACCTCACCCGGACCAGACCTCGCAGGAGCGACCATGGCGGGGTACCGGACGGGAGAAGGCCGCGGCGAGCGGCTCGAGAACGGAGGACGTCGATGCGGGTGCTCATCGTCGAGGACGAGAAGGACCTCGCCGACTCGCTCGCCGACGGGCTGCGCGGCGAGGGGTACCTCGTCGACGTCGTCCACGACGGGGCGGCGGCGCTCGTCAGGGCCGGTCAGGTGGACGTGGACATCATGATCCTGGACCGCGACCTCCCGGTGCTCCACGGCGATGCCGTGTGCCGGACCCTGCGCGACCAGCAGCATCCGGTGCGGATCCTCATGCTCACCGCCGCCGGTACCCTCGACGACCGCGTCGCCGGGCTCGACCTCGGCGCCGACGACTACCTCGCCAAGCCGTTCGCCTACGTCGAGCTCCTCGCCAGGCTCCGCGCCCTCGCCCGCCGTGCCACCGGAGGCAGCCAGGTCGTCCTCACGGCCGGGAGCGTCCGGCTCGACACGATCCGGCGGGTCGCCGAACGAGACGGCCGGCCGCTCCCGCTCACCCCGAAGGAGCTCGGGGTGCTCGAATCGCTCCTCTACGCCGACGGCGGTCACGTCACCACCGACGACCTCCTCGCCGACGTGTGGCAGGACGGCGCGGAGCGCACCCGGGGGGTGGTCAAGCTCACGGTCCACACCCTGCGCCGCAAGCTCGGCGACCCCGAGGTGATCCGCACCAGCCCGGGGCTCGGCTACCGGATCGAGGGGTCCTCGTGACCGCCCCGAGGACGCGGCGGTGGAGCTTCCGCGCCCGCCTGACGGTGCTCATCGCCGCCGTGTTCGTCACCGGCGGGATCGTGCTGCTCGGCGTCCAGTACCTGCTCGTCCAGGGCCTCTTCGACACCGCGATCGGCAGCATCGCCGGATGCGCCGACAGCGGCGACGCCCCACCCGCGGATCCCCGCTGCGTCGAGATCTCCGGCGACACCGGACAGAGCCGGATCACCATCGGCACCGACGGGACGAGCGTGCTCGTCCAGCAGACGACCGTCCTCTCCCAGGAGGTCCTCTCCGGTCTGCTGCTCTGGTCGATCGTGACGCTCGCGGCGTTCACGCTCGTCGCCGTCGCCGCCGCGTCGTGGCTGTCCCGGCGGTCGTTCGCCCGGATCCGGCACATCACCGACACCACCCGGCGCATCACCCGCAACGGCCTCCATCAGCGCCTCGAGCTCCCCGGCCCCGCCGACGAGATCAAGGAGCTCGGCGACACGATCGACGCCATGCTCGACGGCCTCGAGGCGTCCTTCGCCCAGCAGGAGCGCTTCATCGCCAACGCCTCCCACGAGCTGCGCACCCCGCTGACCACCACCCGCACCGCGCTGGAGATCCCGCTCGAACAGGGCCGTGTGCCGGCAGAGCTCGAACCCGCCCTGCACCGCGCCCTCGACGCCAACCGGCGCAGCGAACAGCTCATCGCCGCGCTGCTCCGACTCGCCCGCGTCACCGCCGCCCCCGCCACCGCCGAGGGGCCGGTCGATCTGCGAGGCGTCGTCGAAGGCAGTCTCTCCGACCACGCCCAGGAGATCGCGATCATGCACCTGGTGGTCCGGACGGACCTCGCGGCCGCGACCACGGTCGGAGTGGACCCGACGCTGCTCGAGCTCGCCGTCGACAACGTCATCCAGAACGCGATCCGGCACAACCACGCACACGGGACGATCCACCTCGTCACCGGAACGACCGACGACCGGCCCTGGATCGAGATCACGAACAGCGGCCCTGTCGTCGCACGCGAGGAGACCGCAGGACTCACCGAGCCGTTCAACCGCGGCCGCAGCACCCGCACCACCGCGCGAGGACGCGGGCTCGGGCTGGGCCTGACGCTCGTGAAGAACATCGCCGACACCCTCGGGGCCACGCTCTCGCTCACACCGGCGGCGGGCGGAGGACTCACCGTGCGGCTGCAGCTCTGAGGTTCCGAGATCGATCGTCCGCGACGTCGGCGGGACGTCAGGTCCAGCCCAGGAACGAGGCGTGGACGGGCTCGAAGGTCGAGTCCCAGCCCTGCATGCCCGCTCGCACCTCCTCGTCGGACGCCGTGAGGAAGTTCGGCGGCGCGTCGTCGCAACCCGGGACGTCGCCCACGGAGAACTCCCCCGCCGAGCCGACTGCCCGCACCATCGTCGTCGGTTCCATCCAGGCGGTCAGCTCCAGCTCCCGAGACTCCGAGAAGGGCCGTACTGCCCACCCCGTGACAGCCCGCCACGCTCGCGGCCCCACGACGGAGCCCTCCCA
>DAMBCY010000503.1:0-2632 GCA_032056255.1 Cellulomonas sp.
CGGCTGCGGGAACAGGAACAGCGCGTGCGCCTCGTCGTAGTACCGCTGCGTGGCCTCGTCGACCGCGGCCTGCTCCTCCTCCTCGGTCGTGGCGGCGGAGGCCGCGGCGACGGCCGCGTCGTACACGTCGTCGCCCAGGCGCACGTTCGGGTGCGAGGAGGAGAACAGCCGCAGCCGCTCGGCGGCCACCGGGTAGTTGCCGCCCCAGCCCTGGTAGACCAGCGGCCCCTGGTCGTCGGACTCGGTCTTCGGGATGAAGTTCGGGAACGTCAGCGGGTTCAGCTGCACGGTGACCCCGACCTCCTCGAGCTGGGCGGCCAGCGCCTGCACGATGGAGTCGACCGCGAGGTACGCCCCCTGGGGGTAGTCGAGCCCGAGGGTGAGGCCGTCGGCGAAGCCGGCCTGGGCCAGCAGGTCGCGGGCGCGGTCGGGGTCGTACGGGTAGGCGGACAGCGCGGGGTTGGACGTCTCGAACCCGGCGGCGAGCACCTGGCCGGCCTGCGGCTCGACCGCCCCGCCGAGGAACGCCTCGATCAGGCCCTCCTTGTCGACGGCGTAGTTCAGCGCCTGCCGGACCCGGACGTCGGAGACGCCCTCCTTCAGCTCGTTGAACCCCACGTTGATGGTCCAGGAGCTCGGCACGACGTCCGTGGCGTACGCGTCCGACGAGTCGAGCTGGGCGAGGTCGACCGGGTCCAGCCCGGACAGGAAGTCCACCGCCCCGGACTGGACGGCGGCCACGCGGGTGGCCTCGCTGGCGTAGACGGCGTACTCGATGCGGTCGTAGGCCGGCGCCTCCCCGTAGTAGTCGGGGTTGGCCACCAGGACGGCGCCGTTCTCCGGGTCGACGCTCTCCAGCGTGTACGGACCGGACCCGAGCACCTCGGTGGCCGGGTTGTGGTCGGCGACGAAGTCCGGGGACACGTAGTAGACCGTCGAGAGCCGCTCGGGCAGGCGCAGGTACGTGTCGTCCGTGGTCAGCACGAGGGTCTCGGCGTCCGGAGCCGCGGCGGACTCCAGGACCGGCTGCAGCGTGCCCGCGTCGTACAGGGTCGTCTCCGGGTCCAGCAGCCGGTCGACGTTCTCCTTGATCTCGACCGCGGTCAGGGGGGACCCGTCGGAGAACGTGGCGTCGGTGCGGATCGTGAACGTCCACTCGGTCGGGCCGGTCTGCTCCCAGTCGGTGGCCAGGTCCCCGACGATCTCGCCGTCGCCGTCGATCCGCACCAGGCTGGAGTACAGGGCGACTTTGAGCGAGCCGGTGGCGTTGCCCTCGGTGCCCTCGCCGGGGTCCAGGGAGCCGATCGTGCGGTTCAGGCCGATGCGCAGGGTGGTGGACCCGCGGTCCTGCGTGCTGCCGGGTGCGGAGTCGGTGCCGGTCTGACCGGAGCCGCTGCCGCACGCGGCGAGCGCCAGGGTGCCGGCGGCGACGAGGGCGGCGGCGTGCCGACGGTGCGCGGTGCGATGGGTGCTCACGAGGGTGCTCGCTTTCTGGGAGGGAGGGCGACGCATCTGGCCGGTGCCGGGCGCCGGAGGGAGGGTTCAGGGAGGCCCGGGGCGCGCGGGCGTGCCACGTCCGGGCACGGCCTCGACGAGCAGCCGGGTGTACGGGTGCCCGGGCGCGTCCAGGACCTGGGCGGGGGTGCCCCGCTCGACGACGTGCCCGTCCTTCATGACGAGCACCTCGTCGCACAGGCGCCGGACCACGTCGAAGTCGTGGGACACCACGACGAACGTGAGCTCGCGCCGACGCCGGATCGCGCCCAGCAGGTCGACGACGGCCGCCTGCACGCTCTGGTCGAGCGCGGACACCGGCTCGTCGGCGATCAGCACCGCGGGCTCGGGGGCCAGCGCCCGGGCGATGCCGACCCGCTGCCGCTGCCCGCCGGAGAGCTGCGAGGGGTACCGGTCCGCGTGCCCGGGCTCCAGCCCGACCTCGGCGAGCAGCGCCTCGACCCGCTCCCGCACCGCCGGACCGGGCCGCCCGCCGCCGGGCTGCAGCGCGTCGGTCAGGGTCCGGCCGACGGTCAGCCGGGGGTCGAGGGTGCCGGTGACGTCCTGGAAGACGTACTGGACCCGGCGGCGCCACGTGGCCGCCCCGGTCCCGCGCACCGCGCCCGGGTCCACGCCGAGCACCCGCACCTGCCCGGCGTCGGGCGCCTGCAGGCCGGCCACGACACGGGCCGCGGTGGTCTTCCCCGAGCCGGACTCGCCGACGATGCCGACCGCGGCCCCGGCCGCGACGGCCAGGTCCAGCCCGGCGACCGCGACGAGCCGGTCGCCGGGCCGGCCGCCGGCGCGCGGGAACGTGCACCGCACGCCGCGCAGCTCCACGGCCGGGGCGCCCGCCGCGGACCGGGAGAGCGGCTGCGGGGCGGGGCGCCGGGCGGCCACGAGCCGTCGCAGGGGCTCGGAGGCCGGGCGGGCGAGGACCTCGGCGGTGGGCCCGTGCTCGACGACGCGGCCGCCGTCCAGGACGGCCACCGTGTCGGACCGGTCGCCGATCACGCCGATGTCGTGCGAGATGAGCAGCACCGCGAGATCGCGCTCGCGCTGCACCCGGTCGACCAGGTCCAGGACGGTCGCCTGCACCGACGCGTCCAGCGCCGTGGTCGGCTCGTCCGCGACCAGG
>DAMBCY010000504.1:0-2631 GCA_032056255.1 Cellulomonas sp.
CGGCGGCGACGCCACCGACTTCATGCGCCGGGTGAAGAACAAGGAGCAGGGCGTCCGGCTGATGGGCTTCGGGCACCGCGTCTACAAGAACTACGACCCGCGCGCCGCCATCGTCAAGGAGAGCGCCGACGCGGTGCTGGCCGCGCTCGGCCAGGACGACGAGCTGCTGGACATCGCGCGCACGCTCGAGGAGATCGCGCTGTCCGACGACTACTTCATCTCCCGCAAGCTCTACCCGAACGTCGACTTCTACACGGGCCTGATCTACAAGGCGATGGGCTTCGACGAGCGCATGTTCACCCCGCTGTTCGCGCTCGGCCGGATGCCCGGCTGGATCGCGCAGTGGCGCGAGATGATGCGCGACCCGCAGACCAAGATCGGCCGTCCGCGCCAGGTGTACTCGGGGTCGCCGGAGCGCGACTACCGGCCGCTCACCGACCGCTGAGGCCGGGCGGGAGAGGGCAACCGCTTCCCCCGCAGATCGCCGGGACGAACCGGTCAGAACCCCGCGGGACGGGCCGATCCAGGGAGCATGTCGCCCACCGTGACCGCGCCCACGCCGCGCGCCACCCGGCGGCCCGAGGACGGTGCGCGAGGGCGGCGCGCTCCGGGGCCGACCGGCGTCGAACGTGCCTTCGGGCCCGAGGAGATCATCGTCTCCAAGACGGACCCCCGAGGGGTCATCACCTACGCGAACGACGTGTTCGTCCGGGTCAGCGGGTACACCGAGGAGCAGATCCTCGGCAAGCCGCACAACCTGATCCGGCACCCGGCGATGCCGCGCTCGGTCTTCCGGCTCATGTGGGACGTGATCCCCACGGGTCGCGAGCTGTTCGCCTACGTGCAGAACCTCGCGGCCGACGGCGGGCACTACTGGGTGCTGGCGCACGTCACCCCGACCTTCGGCCCCGGCGGCGCCGTGGTCGGCTACCACTCCAACCGGCGCTGGGTCCCCCCGACCACCCGCCGCACGGTCGGCGACCTCTACGCGCGGATCTGCGCGGCCGAGAACGCGGAGAGCCGCACGCCCGACGCGATCGCGGCCGGCACCGCGGCGCTGCACGCCGTGCTGGACGACGCGGGGGTGACCTACGACGAGTTCGTCTGGTCGCTCGCGGCCGCCGACGACGCCGTGGGAGACGCACGATGAGCCCGGTCCTGCCCCGCCGTGGCCCGCGCGACGCGGCCGGGCCCGCCGTCGGCGCGGCACCGGACCAGGCCGGCCGGGCCTCGCTGGAGCTGATCGCGGCGTTCTGCGACCGCCTCGCCGACGGCGACCTCGAGGGCCGGCTGCCCGTGCTCGACGGAGACCCCGCGGTGCAGCGGGCCCGCGACGCGCTCAACCGGCTCGCCGACGTCGTGGACGCCTACGTCCGCGAGTCGCAGGCGGTGCTCACCGCCGCGGGGGAGGGCCGGTTCTACCGCCGGTTCCTGCGCCGGGGCATGCCCGGGGCCTTCCGCGACGGGGCCGTCCGGATCGACGCCGCCCGGGCCGGTCTCGAGACCGCCGCCCGGCGCACCGCCGAGGACCAGGCCGAGCGCGCCGATCTCGCCGAGCGCATGGTCGGCGTCGCCGCCCGGGTCGCCGGGTCGGCCCACGGCCTCGCGTCCTCCGCCGCCCTGCTCGGCACCGCGGCGCGGGACGCCACCACGGCGGCCCGCGACTCCCGCGACACCGTCCAGGGACTCACCGACACCTCCGCCCAGATCGAGGAGGCGGCCGGCCTGGTCAAGACCATCGCCAGCCGCACCCGGCTGCTCGCGCTGAACGCGGCCATCGAGGCCGCCCGGGCGGGCGACGCGGGGCGCGGGTTCGCCGTCGTCGCCGACGAGGTCCGCACCCTCGCGGACGACTCCGCCGGGCGCTCGGACGACATCGCCCGGCAGGTCGTCGCCACCCAGGCGGCCGCCGACGAGGCCGGACGGGCGATCGGCCGGATCGACGAGATCATCGGCGGCATGACCGACCAGGTCGCGGCCGTCGCGGCGGCGGCCGGGGGCGGTGACGGCCTCGGCCTCGCCGAGCTCGCGGAGCAGCTCCGCGCCGAGATCACCACCTTCGCCGCCCTGCACTGAGACCTCGGTGCCACCCGCGCACCGGGGGAGGTCCGCGGGTCCGCCTGCGTCGCCGCCTTCGCACCCCCGTCGCGCGTCCACCCCTCCCTGGCCCGGTGGGTGCCACCGGGGTGAGCGGGGGAGGGGTGGGGTGGGGGCTTGGCGTGGTGGGGCACCGAGGGGGAACGGGACCGGACCGTGCGGAGGGTGCCGGAGAGGGACGCGCGTCAGGGGGCGAGGGTGAGGGCGACCGTGCCCGCCGGGAGCGGGGCGGCCACGGCGCCCTCATCCCAGCCGTCGCCGCCGCGCTGCCAGCGCGCGTCGCCGACCTCGACCGTGGTGGTGCCGAGCGACTCGGCCACGGCGACGGCCCACTGCGCGACCGCCCAGTCGGTGCGCGCGGCGTCGCCGCCGGACGCCGCCGCGAGGGTTCCGGTGCCCAGCAGCACGACCGGCCCGTCCTCGCCGGTCGCCGACCCGTCCGCGGCGGCCGTGACGGTCCCGGCGAAGTCCCGCTGCACCCGGGCGGTGACGGCCGCCGGGTCACCGGGGAACGCCGCCGGGTCGAGGTCGCAG
>DAMBCY010000505.1:0-2626 GCA_032056255.1 Cellulomonas sp.
ATGGAGTACCAGAAGAAGGCCGTGGGGCGCTTCCCGGCCTGAGCCGGCGG
Source organism: Cellulomonas sp. (assembly GCA_032056255.1). GTDB lineage: Bacteria > Actinomycetota > Actinomycetes > Actinomycetales > Cellulomonadaceae > Cellulomonas. The sequence continues at coordinate 51 of DAMBCY010000505.1, forward strand.
GTGCGCGTGGTGCCGACCGGCTCAGCCGGCGGTCGGCACCGCGGTGATCGTCCCGTCCTCCTCGACCACACCGAGCCACACCGTGGAGGGCACGACGTCGGCCTGGGACGGGACGTAGGACAGCGCGTACTGCCACGAGGAGATCTGCGTCGTGGCCAGGGCGGGCGGGACGACCCCGCCGGCGAACGGGAGGTCGTCGGGGCGGAAGGCCACGACGGACACCACCGGGACGCCCCAGGCCTCCCGGACCGCGGCCAGCTGGCCGGCGGTCGGGGGTGCGTCCGTCCGGATGACCTCGACGTCGCACAGCGAGCGCAGGGTCGGGAGGTAGTTCGGCCCCCCGGCCTGGACGTACACGACCTTGTCGCTGGGCAGCGCGGCGCAGACGGCGCGCGCCTCGCCGAGCCGACCGTCCTGCTCCGGCACCTGGAACAGAGGCCCCCAGGTGGCGAACGGCGTCGCGGCGACCACGGCTGCGAGCACCCCGGCGAGCACCCGGGCCCACCGGCGGCGCGTCTCCCAGAGGGCGTGCAGCGTCACCGCCGTCGCCACGAGGAACCCGGGCAGGGTGACCGGGAGCAGGCGGCGCATCGCCCACACCTGGTCGGGCGTGATGCTCACGCGCCACAGGTAGAGCGCGGACGGGGCTGCGATGACGGCGAGCAGCACCAGCAGCCGGGGATCGCGGCGCGCGACGGCGCGGTGCGCGAGAACCGCCAGCCCCGCGAACGACAGGACGACCATCGGCCAGCCGTAGTACCAGGACAGCCAGCGGATCGACCAGTCGTCGTAGCTGCGGGTGGGTTCGACGGCCATGCCTTCGCGGCCCTGCAGCCCGACCACCAGCTGCGAGTACCCGCTGGCCGGGTCGAGGTCGTGTCCCGGGAGCCACAGGAAGCGGGTGCTGAGCACCACCGCGAGCAGCACGACCGCGACGACCGCCGCGCGGGCGAGGCCGCGGCGGCGCCGCACGACGACCCGGCGCACCGGGTCCCAGGCGCGAGGCACCGTGATGACGACCGCGACGGCCACGGTCGCGAGCAGCGCGCCCGCGAGCAGGGAGAACTGGGAACCCAGGTCCGCCAGGTAGCCGGGGCTGTGCACCCGGAGGTCCGCGTAGCCGACGGCGACCAGCACCAGGGCCGCGGCGCTCGCGGCCAGGAACCCGGTCTGCGCGCGTCGCCGGGGCCGGGGGAGCAGCGGGGCGGCAGCCGCCAGCGCGAGGCCGGCGATGAAGCCGATCACCGAGGCCGCGCCGTCGATCCGGGCGAGCGCCGTCGCGCCGACCAGCGCACCCGCCATGAGGTGCCGCCACCAGCAGCGGGTCTCGAACGCGGTCCAGGCGAAGGTCAGCGCGCCGAACACGAGCGCGACGTTGAGCGGCTCGGTGTACGCGGCGCGGGAGAAGACGACCATCGGGATCGAGGCACCCAGCGCGACCACGGGGAGCAGCGCCCACCACCCGCCGACCACGCGTCGGGCCAGGCCGAACACGGCCAGCAGCGCGACGGTGCCGACGAGCAGGTTGGCGACGAGCACCCCGGTGTCGCCGGCCGCCCAGCCCCCGAGGCCGAGCAGGCCGGGGAGCAGCTTCGCGCCCTGCGCGTGCAGGTCGCCGTCGGCCAGGAAGTAGGCGCCCGCGCTCGCGCTGAACCCCGGGACCTGGGCGGCGACGGCCTCGGCCGAACCCGCCGGCAGGTCCGGCGCGGCGTGGTCCGTGAGCCAGAAGCCCTCGAGCGTGAGGAAGCCGGGGTCGCGGGTGACGACGACGTAGCGCGAGGCGTAGGGCACGTTGACGAGCAGCCACACCGCGCCGAGGGCGAACGCCGAGACGGTCGCGAGCGCCGCGGACCGGGTCGGGACGACCGGTGCCGGGACGAGCCGCCAGGTGGCGACGAGCACGACCACGAGGGCGGGCACCACCACGGCGGGTCGGAACTGGCCGACCAGGACCGCACCGGCGACGACGAGCGAGACCCAGAACAGGAGCGTGACGAGCCGGTCGGGTGCTGCGCACACGGCCGCGAGCAGGCGAGTGCCGCGCGCCGGGGCGGTGGTGCCGACGGGGCGCGCGGCAGGCGTCTCAGACATGGTCGAGAACGAGCTCCGGGGCGGCCCAGACGGGTCCGACGGTCACGCCGTCGGACGTGACGGTGAAGCCGGCGACCTCGCGCAGCCGGGCGAGCTCGGCGCCGCTCGGCGCGTGCACCACGCCGTGGCAGGTGTACTGGCCCTCCCCGAGGCGCAGGTCGCGCAGCCGGATCTCGTACCGCTGCCGGCCGATCAGGGGCGGTAGCGACCGGCCGAGCAGGGCGGTGTTCGTCCCGAGCACCGTCACCCCGAGCCCGGTGTCGATGCCGACGCCGATGCTCGGGTCGGCGACCACCTCGGCGGCGTCGACGGTGACGGCGATCGTCACGTCCGACCCGGGGGCCATCTCCGACACCGGGTCGCCGGTCGGTCCGATGAGCTCGACGGCCTGCACCGTGACGCGCGGCGCCGCGGGCTCGTCCACCTTCCCGAGCGTCTCGCGCCGGTTGTCCAGGTCCTCCTGGCGGCGGTGGTCGAACTCCTGG
>DAMBCY010000506.1:0-496 GCA_032056255.1 Cellulomonas sp.
CGCCGGGACGGAGGGCACGCCGTGACCCGCACGGCGCTCGTCGCGATCGGCGGGAACGCGCTCGTCCTGGACGGCGAGCCCGGCTCGATCCCCCGGCAGCTGGAGCGGGCCGCGCTGTTCGCCGACCAGGTGGCCGACCTCGTCGCCGACGGCTGGGACGTCGTGGTCACGCACGGGAACGGGCCCCAGGTCGGCTTCATCCTGCGGCGGGGCGAGCTCGTGGCCCCGGAGGCGGTGATCGAGGGCCTGCCCGACCTGCCGCTGTGGCTCGCCGTCGCGGACTCCCAGGGCGGGATCGGTCACATGCTCGCGCTCGCGATCACCACCGCCCTGGAGCAGCGCGGCCTGACCCGGCGGGCCGTGGCCGTGCTGACGCACACCGAGGTCGACCCGGGCGACCCGGCGTTCGCGGCGCCCACCAAGCCGATCGCGACGAGCGCCGTGCGGGTCACGGCGTGACCTCCGTCCCGGCGTCGCGCAGCGCGCGCAGGGCGAG
>DAMBCY010000506.1:506-2606 GCA_032056255.1 Cellulomonas sp.
GACGTGGCCCGGGCGCGCACCGAGCAGGAGCGCTGGTCCGTGTCCGAGACGTCGCCCGGCACCTACCGCCGGGTCGTCGCGAGCCCCGCGCCGCTGCGGGTCGTGGAGGCGGAGCAGATCCGCGCCCTCGCGCAGCACGCCGTCGTGGTGGCCGCCGGCGGCGGAGGCGTGCCGGTGACCCGGACCGACCGGGGCTGGCGCTCGGTCGACGCGGTGATCGACAAGGACCGGGCGTCCGCCCTGCTCGCCTCGGCCACCGGCATCGGCACGCTGGTGCTGGTGACCGGCGTGGACCACGTCTTCGTGGGCTGGGGGACCCCGGAGCAGCGTGCGCTGGCCGAGGTGGGTGCCGGCGAGCTGCGCCGGCACCTCGACGCCGGCGAGTTCCCCGCGGGATCCATGGGGCCGAAGGTCGAGTCCGCCCTGCGCTTCCTGGACGACGGCGGCCACGAGGCCGTCATCACCTCGCTGCCCCGGCTGCGCGACGCGCTCGCCGGGACGGCCGGAACCCGGGTGCGGCGCGGGGGCGACGTCGCCGCACCACCCCCGGCAGCATCCCCACCGTCCCGCACCGAACAGGAGAATCGACCGATGACGACCACCGTCCCCGCAGAGCCGTTCGCGTTCGAGCTCGACCCCGCCCGGACCGCCCTGCTGTGCATCGACTTCCAGCGCGACTTCGTCGAGGCCGGCGGCTTCGGCGAGTCGCTCGGCAACGACGTGTCGCACCTGCGCCGCGCCATCGAGCCGACCCGGGCGGTCCTGGCGGCGTTCCGTGAGTGGGGAAGCACGATCATCCACACGCGGGAGGGCCACCGGCCCGACCTCGCCGACCTGTTCCCCGCCAAGCGCGACCGCGGCAACCCGTCGCTGCGCATCGGCGAGGAGGGCCCGATGGGCCGGTTGCTGGTCCGCGGCTCGCACGGCCACGAGATCGTCCCCGAGCTCGCGCCCGCCCCGGGCGAGGTGGTGCTGGACAAGCCCGGCAAGGACGCGTTCTACGGCACCGACCTGGACACGATCCTGCGCGCCCGGGGCATCGACCGCCTGGTCGTGACGGGCGTGACCACGGAGGTCTGCGTCCAGTCCACCGTCCGGGCGGCCAACGACCGCGGCTTCGAGTGCCTCGTGCTCTCCGACTGCACCGCGTCGTACTTCCCCGAGTTCCACGCGGCCGCCCTCGCGATGTTCTCCGCCCAGGGCGGCATCGTCGGCTGGGTCGCCCCGTCCTCGGCCCTGCTCGGCGCCGTCGCCGGGAGCGCGTCGTGAGCGCCCCCGCCACGGCGGGGCCCGCCGGCCGCGCGGCCGCGCGACCCGCGCCCCTGCGCTGGTGGGTGCCGGGCGACTGGAACGGGCTGTTCGGCCTCGGCACGAACGTGCTGCTGAACGTGATCGTGCTGACCGGGTTGTGCCTCGCGGTCGTCAAGATCCCCGGCGAGACGGTCTACGGGCGCGTGCTGCCGGCGCTCGGCATCGCGCTGCCGCTCGGCAACATCTGGTACGCGGTCCTGGCGCGGCGCCTCGCCCGCCGGGAGAACCGGACCGACGTCACCGCGCTGCCCTACGGGCCGAGCGTGCCGCACACGTTCATCGTCGTGTTCGTCGTGATGCTGCCCGTGCTGCTGCAGTCCGGCGACCCGATGAAGGCCTGGCGGGCCGGGCTCGCCTGGGCGTTCATCATCGGCTGCATCATCCTGCTCGGGGCGGTGTTCGGGCCGTGGATCCGGAGGATCACGCCGCGGGCCGCGCTGCTCGGCGCGCTGGCGGGCATCTCCATCACGTTCATCTCGATGAGCCCGGCCGCGCAGATGTGGCAGGCACCGTGGATCGCGTTCATCGCGCTGGCGTTCATCCTGATCGGCTGGCTGGGCAACCGGCCGATGCCGTTCAACGCGCCCGTCGGCCTGCTGGCGGTCGTCCTGGCGACGGCCGTCGCGTGGATCGGGGTCGCGGCGGGCTGGAGCGGCATCCTCGAGCCGAGCGCCGTGTCCGACTCGATCGCGAACCTCGCGGTGCACCTGCCGTTCCCGACCGGCGACGTGCTCACCGGCCTGCAGGACATCGCCCCGCTGCTCGCCTCGGCCATCCCGCTCGGCATCA
>DAMBCY010000507.1:0-2597 GCA_032056255.1 Cellulomonas sp.
CGCGCCGACGTTCGGGCTGGTCGGCTGGGACCGCGAGACGTTCGCCCGCGCGCCCAAGCCGAGCGCGTCCTGGCTCGGCGGGGTGGCGCGGTCGGGGGAGCTGACGCACCCGACCCGCTGACCCGTCCGCCGAGGTCGACGGTTCCGCCCGACACGCCGCGACGACACGCCGCGTGATCCGCGCAACCGTCGACCTCGGCCCGTCACCCCCGCGGGGCCGCGAGGCCCTGCTGGATCAGGTCCATGACCGAGGAGTCCGCGAGGGTGGTCGCGTCGCCGACCTGGCGGTGCTCGGCGACGTCGCGCAGGAGCCGCCGCATGATCTTGCCGGACCTGGTCTTGGGCAGCTCGGGCACGACGAGGATCGTCCGGGGCTTCGCGATCGGCCCGATCTGCCGGGCGACGTGCGCGCGCAGCTCGGTCGCGACCTCCTCCGGGGTCCCGGACTCGACGCCGGCGCGCAGGATGACGAAGGCCACGACCGCCTGGCCCGTCGTCTCGTCGTTCGCGCCCACGACCGCCGCCTCGGCCACCGACGGGTGCGACACCAGGGCGGACTCGATCTCGGTGGTGGAGAGCCGGTGGCCGGAGACGTTCATGACGTCGTCGACCCGGCCGAGCAGCCAGATGTCGCCGTCCTCGTCCTTCTTGGCGCCGTCGCCGGCGAAGTAGATGCCGCGGAACCGCGACCAGTACGTGTCCCGGAACCGCTGCTCGTCGCCCCAGATGCCGCGGAGCATCGACGGCCACGGCTGCGTCAGGACCAGGTAGCCGCCGGAGCCGTTCGGCACCGGGTGCGCGTCGTCGTCGATGACGTCGGCCGCGATGCCGGGCAGCGGGGTCTGCGCGGAGCCGGGCTTGGCGGTCGTCACGCCGGGCAGCGGGGAGATCATGATCGCGCCGGTCTCGGTCTGCCACCACGTGTCGACGACGGGCGTGCGGTCCGCGCCGATGACGCGGCGGTACCAGGTCCACGCCTCGGGGTTGATCGGCTCGCCGACCGACCCGAGCACGCGCAGGCTGGACAGGTCGAAGCCGGCCGGGACGTCCTCGCCCCACTTCATGCAGGTCCGGATCGCCGTCGGGGCGGTGTAGAGGATCGAGACCCGGTACTTCTGCACGATCTCCCACCACCGGCCGCGGTGCGGGGTGTCGGGCGTGCCCTCGTAGATGACCTGGGTGGCCCCGTTGAGCAGCGGTCCGTAGACGACGTAGGAGTGCCCGGTGACCCACCCGACGTCCGCGGTGCACCAGTAGACGTCGGACTCCGGCTTGAGGTCGAAGACGTTGCGGTGCGTCCACGCGGTCTGGGTGAGGTACCCGCCCGTGGTGTGGAAGATGCCCTTCGGCTTCCCGGTGGTGCCGGAGGTGTAGAGGATGAACAGCGGGTGCTCGGCCTCGACGGCGACCGGCTCGTGCTGGTCGCTCGCGGCCTCGAGCGCGTCGTGCCACCAGACGTCGCGCCCCTGCGTCCACGGCACGTCCTGGCCGGTGCGCCGCACCACGAGCACGTGCTGGACGACGTCGGCGCTGCCCTTAGTCAGCGCCTCGTCGACCGTCGGCTTCAGCGCGGAGGCCGCGCCGCGCCGGTAGCCGCCGTCCGCGGTGATCACCAGGTGCGCCTCGGCGTCGAGGATGCGCGAGTGCAGCGCCTCGGCGGAGAACCCCCCGAACACCACCGAGTGCGGGGCGCCGATCCGGGCGCAGGCGAGCATCGCGATCACGGCCTCGGGGATCAGCGGGAGGTAGATCGCGACCCGGTCGCCGGTGCCGATGCCCAGCGCCGTCAGCGCGTTCGCGGCGCGGGACACCTCGCGCTGCAGGTCGGCGTACGTGAGGGTGCGGGTGTCGCCGGGCTCGCCCTCGAAGTGCAGCGCCACCCGGTCGCCGTTCCCCGCCTCGACGTGCCGGTCCACCGCGTTGTACGTGGCGTTCAGCCGGCCGTCGGCGAACCACCGGGCCACCGGGGCGCCGGACCAGTCGAGCACCTCGTGGAACGGCTCGGCCCAGTCGAGCAGGGTCCGCGCCTGCTCCGCCCAGAACTCCAGCGGCGACGAGTTCGCCCAGGAGTAGAGCTCGGCGTGCGCGTTCGCCTGCGCCGCGAAGGCCGGGTCCGGCGGGAACCGGCGGTCCTCGGTGAGCAGGTTCTCCAGGCTCTCGTGGTGCTCCGGGGGCGGCGTGGGCTCGCCCTCCGGCCGCGCGGTGAGGGGGGCGGAGCTGTCGACGGCCACGGGTGCCTCCAGCGCAACGACGTCGGTGCGGTGACGCGGACGGGATCGCCGCGCCTGCACGGCACTCTAGTAGGACTTTCGTCCCACGCGCGGGGGAATCCGGGCGGGTGGCGCGGTCAGGCGCGCGGCACCCAGCGGCGGCGCGCGACCGCGAGCACCAGCCCGGCGACGAGCAGCAGCGCGCCCACCACGAACACGGTCCCGGACGTCGCCGCGACGGTCGTCTGCGTCACCGACACCACGGTCCGGTCGGTCGCGACCCAGCGCACGACGTCCGCGTGCGTCGTGGCCGGCACGTACAGCAGCACCACGCCGACCACCGACGCCACCAGGCCGGACGTCAGCGGCACCGCCGGCGTCCACAGG
>DAMBCY010000508.1:0-2592 GCA_032056255.1 Cellulomonas sp.
CGGCCCCGGACGGGGTGAACCGCAGCTCGGGGTCGGCGGTCAGGTTCCCGATCACCGTGATGGTGGTGTCACCAGCCATGCCAGCTCCTCGTTCTCGTCGATGCTCGTCGAAGGGTGCCCGCGCACTGCTGCGCGCGCGAATCCGTCACTCAGGCGTCCTGGCGGAGGACCTTCGTGCGGAGGACGGCCTCGTTGAGGCCCAGCTGACGGTCGAGCTCCTTGGCAGTGTCCGACGTCGAGGAGAAGTCGACGACGGCGTAGATGCCCTCGGACTTCTTCTTGATGTCGTACGCCAGGCGGCGACGGCCCCAGATGTCCACCTTGTCGACGGAGCCGCCGTCGGTCTTGACGACCGACAGGTACTTGTCGAGCGAGGGAGCGACGGTGCGCTCCTCGATGTCGGGGTCGAGGATGATCATGAGTTCGTACTGACGCAGGCTCATACCCACCTCCTCTGGTCTCGGCGGCCACGGTCGTTCCGTGGCAGGAGGGTGTCGTGCGTCGCTGCACCCACCGTCCGGTCGTCGATCGGCGACGTCCGAGCAGGCACAGCAGCGCACCAGTCTACCCGGTCCCGGACGGGTTCGCGGTCAGCCCGTCGTCCCGCCCGCGGCGGTCCCCGCGTCCGCGTCCGCGCCCGGGTCGGCGGCCTCGGTCGGCGGGGAGGTCGGCTGCTGCGTGGGCTGCGTCGCGGGGTCCGGCCCCTTCGACACCCGCAGCGTGACGGTCGACCCCAGCGCCACCTCGGCCCCGGCCCCCGGGTCGGAGCCGAGCACCGTCCCGGCCGCCGACGCGTCGAACACCTCGGTCACCGCGGGCACGAGGCCGGCGTTCACGAGGGCGGCCTGCGCGTCGCCGAGCAGCATCCCGGCGGAGATCGTCGGCACCAGGGCGGTGGTCGGCTCCTCGGGCGCCGGGGTCTCGACCGGCGGGGCCTCGGTGGTCGGCGCCTGGGTGGGCTGCACCTGGACGTTGACGTCCGCGCGGGGCGGGAAGGGCGTGGGCGTCGCGTACTTCTCCATCTGCAGCACCGGGGTCATGTACGCGGTCCACAGCGCGGACGGCCAGGTGGCGCCGGTGACCCCCGACCGGGAGACGAGCGCACCGGACGCCGTGGTCCCCCACGGCGTGATCTCGACGACGTCCTTGCCGTTCTCGCCGGTCTGGCTGAGCGACACGGCGGTCGCGATCTGCGGCGTGAACCCGACGAACCACGCGGACTTGTTCTCGTTCGACGTGCCGGTCTTGCCGGCGATGTCGCGGCCGATCTGCGAGACGTACGGCTTGGCCGAGCCGCGCGTGACGACCTGGGTCATCGCGTAGGTGGCGTCCGCGACCACGTCGGCGGCGAACTGCTGCACCGGCTGCGTCTCGCCGGAGTACGCGACGTCGCCGTCGGGGTAGGTGGCCTGGGCCACCATGTACGGCTTGTGGTAGACGCCCTGCGCCGCGATGGTCGCGTAGGCCGAGGCCATGTCCAGCGCCGTCACGGAGTCCGACCCGAGCACGTTCGACTTCACGTCGCTCACCGGTGACGTCACGCCGGCCCGGGAGGCGACGTCCGCCGTCTTCTCCGGGCCGACCTCGAGGTTGAGCTGGGCGTACACCGTGTTCACGGAGCTCGCCGTCGCGTCCACCAGGTCGATGGTGCCGAAGTCCTCGGAGCCGAAGTTGTTGACCTTCCACTCGTCGAACGTCTGCGGCGAGTAGCCCGCGTACGTCTTGGTCAGCGGGATGCCGTTCTCGAGGGCGGCGATCAGCGTGAACGGCTTGAACGTCGAGCCGGCCTGCGCCCTGCCGCGCGAGGCGCGGTTGATCTGGTCGGTGAGGAAGTCCCGCCCGCCGTACATCGAGACGATCGCGCCGTTGCTCGGGTCGATCGACACGATGCCGACCTTGAGGTTCGCCGACGGCTTCTCGCCGTTCGCGTGGTCGATCTGCCCGTCGAGCAGCGGCTGCCCGTCGAGCATCGCGTTCGTCTGGTTGACGGCGGCGTCCTGCACGCCGGGCTCGACGGTCGTGACGATCGTGAGGCCCTGGCGCTGCAGGTCGTCCTCGGTGATCGTCCCCGTGGCGACGAGCTCCTTGGTGACGAACTCCATCAGGTACCCGTTCGAGCCGCCCTTCTGGTCGGTGCGGACGTACTCGATCGTGGGCGGGAACGTCTGCGCGTCCCGGTCCGCCTGGGTGAGGTAGCCGTCGCGCACCATGCCGTTCAGCACGCCGTTCCAGCGCTGCTCCGCCTTGTCCTGGGAGACCGCCGGGTCCCAGTTCCCCGGCGACGGGATGATGCCGGACAGCAGCGCCGCCTCGGAGACGGAGAGGTCGACGGCCGACTTGTCGAAGTACGCCTGCGCGGCGGCCTCGATGCCGTACGCGCCACGACCGAAGTAGATGGTGTTGAGGTACCGGCCGAGGATCTGCTCCTTGGTCTCGGACTGCGCGATCTTGATCGCGAGCAGCGCCTCCTTGGCCTTGCCGACGTAGCCGGTGGTCGTCTTGCCGACGTAGTAGCGCTCGACGTACTGCTGGGTCAGGGTCGACCCGCCCTGCGTGGCACCGCCGCGGATGTTGTTCCAGAACGCGCGCGCC
>DAMBCY010000509.1:0-2589 GCA_032056255.1 Cellulomonas sp.
GACCCCCAGGACCACGCCCGCCGCACCCCGGACCCCTCGCCCGCCACCCACCCACGCCCCCGTCCGCCGCACCGAGAGGCCATTCTGCGGCTGCCGCACCGTCCACCGCAGAGCCGGCGAGTGCGATCTCGGCCACGCGCGCCGGTATCCGGGCGACACCGCCCCGCGCGGAGGTGCAGGATGGTGCGCCGGGGCGCGCGACGGCGTGCCCGCACGAGAGCACGAGGAGCTCGCGGATGTCCGCAGGGAGCGGGGTCGGCCGCCACGGCCACCTTGCGTGACGGGGTCCCGCCCGCCGCGCCGGACCGACCCACCCGCACGGGTGCGCGTCGTCGTCCCCCGCGACGGTCGTCCTGTCCTGCCCGCGCGCCGTCGAGCGCGCCGGGCACCCCACCTCCCCGAGAGCGAGTCCCTCATGCGTGCCCTGACCGTGCCCGAGATCCACGCCTCCCTCGTCAACTGCTCCCGCCGCGAGGCCGCCCAGGCCGTGCTGCCCGACCTGTCGGCCCTCGACTGGGACCGGCTCGACTACCTCGGCTGGACCGACCCGAAGAACCCCCGGCGCGCCTACGTCGTCACGTGGGTCGACGACCGCCCGACCGGGATGGTGCTGCGCGCCTCCGACGGCGCCACCCGGCGCAGCGCGGTCTGCGCGTGGTGCGAGGACGTGATCGCCACGAACGAGGTCGCCCTGTTCGTCGCCAAGCGGGCCGGCTCGTCCGGCCGGAACGGCGACACGCTCGGCACCCTGATCTGCGCGGACTTCGCCTGCTCCCGCAACGCCCGCCGCCGCCCCACGATCGTCGAGGCCGGGGACGACGCCGAGGCGCTGGTCGCCCGGCGCATCGCGGGCCTGCGGGAGCGCAGCGAGCGGTTCGTGGCGGCCGTCGCGCGCGGCTGAGGCCCTCCGCCGACGACGCCCTCCGGCCGCCCGGGGGGCGTCGCGCGGCGGGCCGGGTCGGAGGGCGTCGCGCGGCGGGCCGGGTCGGGGGGGCGTCGCGCCGCGGGCCGGGTCGGGGGACGTCGCGCCGCGGGCCGGATCAGAGCACCGTCGCCAGCGACTCCAGCGCCGCGAGCCGGTCCGCCCCCGTCGGCGTCAGCACGACCGCGTCGGCGCCGGCCGCACCGATCGCGTCCAGCCGGGCCCGCACCTGCCCGGGCGTCCCGCACACGGCGAGCTGGTCGACCCACGCGTCCGGCAGCGCGGCGGCGAACGCGTCCCGGTCGGGCGTGCGGGCCCGGAGCGCCCGGAGCTCGTCGGCGAACGGCAGCGGCGCGATGTGCACGTCCCAGCCCGGGTCGCCGATCCACGCGAGACCGGGCCGGACCACCGCGCGGGCCGTCGCGGGGTCGGGGTCGACGGCGGCGACCTCGTAGGCCACGAGCCGGTGCCCGGCTCCCGCGCCGATCTGCGACCGGGCCGCGCGCACGTACTCCGGGCCGGCGGGCTCGGCGAGCACCGTCCCGTCGGCGCACCGCCCCGCGGCGGCGAGGGACCTCGGCCCGCGCACGCCCGCGAGCACCGGCGGCACCACCGCGGGCGGCTGCTCCAGCCGCACCCGGTCGAGGTGCACGGAGCGGCCGGCGACCGTGACCTCCTCGCCGCGCAGCAGCGCCCGCAGCGCGGTCACGTACTCCTCGAACGCCGTCACGGGGCTCGCGGGCCACGCGCCGACCTGCCGCATCCAGTCCGGCATCCCGTGGCCGATGCCCAGGTGCAGCCGGCCCGGGAACAGCTCCGCGACGGTCGCGGCCTCCATCGCGGCGAACGCGACGTTGCGGGCGCCGACCGGCAGGATGCCGACGCCGACCCGGATGCGCTCCGTCACCGCGAGCGCCGCTGCCGCCTGGGCCATCCCGCCCCGGAACCCCAGGTCCTCCACCACCCAGACCTCGGCGAGGCCGAGCTCCTCGGCGCGCCGCACGAACGGCAGCACCTGGTCGACGGGCAGGTCACGGGGCAGCATCACGCCGACGTCGGGGGTCATGGGCCGACCCTACGGGGGGCGTGCCGCGAGCGGGTGTGCTCTGCTGTCCCCAGCGCCCCGCGCCGTCGCGAGGACGCACCGTGCAGCTCGGGGGAGGTCGGCATGGCCACGCTCGTGTACTCCGCCATCGCGTCGCTGGACGGCTTCGTCGCCGACCGGGACGGCGCGTTCGACTGGAGCGCCCCCGACGAGGAGGTGCACCAGGCGGTCAACGACCTGCACCGCGGCATCGGCACGTACCTGCTCGGGCGCCGGCTGTACGACGTCCTGGTCGCGTGGGAGGACTGGGACACGAGCGAGGAGGGTCCGGCCGTCCAGGACTACGCCCGGCAGTGGCACGCCGCGCACAAGGTCGTCTACTCCCGGACGCTCACGGAGCCGCGCAGCGCGCGGACGCAGGTCGAGCCGGAGCTCGACCCCGCCGCCGTCCGGCGCCTGCTCGGGTCGTCGCCGCACGACGTGCTGATCGGCGGGCCGCACCTCGCGGCGCAGGCGCTGCGCGCGGGCCTGGTCGGGGAGGTGCACCTGTTCCTCGTCCCCGTGCTGGTCGGCGGCGGCACCCGTGCCCTCCCCCGCGACCTCCACGTCGCCCTCGACCTCG
>DAMBCY010000510.1:0-2582 GCA_032056255.1 Cellulomonas sp.
CCCGGCTCCGCGCGCGGGGCGACGCCGTCTGGGTCACCGGCCGCCGCCCCGGCCCGCTGGCCGCCGCGGCGGACCGCACCGGCGCGACCGCCGTGCCGTTCGACGCCGCCGACCCCGCGGCCGTCGCCGCGGCCCTCGACCACCTGCCCGAGCGCGTCGACGTGCTCGTGCTCTGCGCCGGAGGCATCCCGGCTCCTCCCGCGGCCGACCCCGCGGGCGGCCCGCGCGCCCGCCTGGTCACCACCGCCGAGGCGTGGCGGGCGACGTTCGCCACCAACGTGCTCACCACGGTGCTCGTGACGGAGGCGCTCGCCGACCGGATCGCCCCGCACGGGCGGGTGGTCGCGCTCGGCTCGATCGCGGCCCGCACCGGCGCCGGCGACTACGGCGCGGCGAAGGCGGCGCTCGAGGCGTGGGCCGCCGGCACCGCGCGTCGCCTCGGCCCGCGCGGCATCACCGTCAACGTCGTCGCCCCGGGCCTCACCGAGGGCACCGGGTTCTTCGGCGGGCCGATCGCGCCGGAGCGTCGCGCCCGGCTCGTCGACGCCACCCTGACCGGTCGCCCCGGGACGACCGACGACGTGGCCGCGGCGGTCGAGTTCCTCGCCTCACCGGACGCCGGGCACGTCACCGGTCAGGTCCTGCCGGTGAACGGCGGCGCGCAGCTGGCCCGCTGACCGGGGCGACGGTGCCCGGGTGGCGCGCCCCTCCCGCGCCCGCCGGGGTCAGCGCCGCGTGACCGTCCACCGCCCCGCCGCGAGGTCCAGCAGCCGCGGCAGGATCACGTCGCCCGCGGCCCGCAGCCCGTCGTGCAGGTACTCGTTCGTCACCCACACCTGCGCGTTCCCGACGGCGTCGGCCGTGCCGAGCGCGAGGTCCAGGTCCACGTAGGGGTCGTCGACGTACTGCACCGCCGCGAGCGGCACCTCGTTCGACGCGAGCCGGTCGGCGTCGTAGAGCACCGGCCAGGACGTGCGGGCGGCCAGCTCCTCGGCCGCGGCGACGAACGGCCGCAGGGCCCGGACGTCGCGCAGCTGCCACGGGAAGACGGCCTCGCCGGTCAGCCCCAGCGGGCGGGCCGCGGGGTCCAGGTCCGGCCGGCGGTCCCGCTCGGCCTGCGCCGCCCAGCCGCCCGCGCGCTCGCCCTGGTGGTAGATCGCCTCCTGCAGCACCGCGTACAGCGGGTTCGCGTCGAACCCCGTCCGGGTCTGGATCGCGAGCGCGGACGCGTCGTCCGGCACGCCGTCGGCGTCCGGGTCGAGGGTGTCGAGCAGCCAGTGCAGCGCGTCCGCGCCGGTGCTCGTGCCGAGCGGCATCCCGAGGGTCTGCAGCCGCCGGACGGTGAACGGGTCGCCGTCGGGCAGCCGCACGTCACCGACCGCGAGCCGGTCCGCGAGCGCCCCGAGCCGCGCGACGTCGTCGGGGTACCGGCGGGCGAACGCCGCGACCCGGGACGCCTGGCGCGGGAACGTCCGTGCGTACACGTCCTCCGCGGTCGCGCCCGTCCCCGGCAGACCGCCGGTCACGTAGCAGGCCGTCAGCGCCTCGGGGTGCCGGGACAGGTAGGTCAGGGTGAGGAACCCGCCGTAGGACTGCCCGAGCGTCGCCCACCGCCGGCCGCCGTAGACGGCGTGCCGCACCGCCTCCGCGTCCTCGACGACCGCGTCCGCGCGGAAGCACGCGAGGTAGTCCGCGAGAGCGGCGCCGTCGTCGAACCGCGCCGCGGTGCGCCCGTCGACACGCCCCGAGCGCCCCGTGCCGCGCTGGTCGAGCAGCACCACCCGGTGGGTGCGCAGCGCCGTCGACCACCACCCGCCGCCGAGCGGGCGCGGCCCCATGCCGCCCGGCCCACCCTGCAGGAACAGCAGCAGCGGCAGGTCCTCCGCGTCCCGCGCCGGGTCGACCAGCTCCCGCGCGAACACGTCGACGTCCGGGTAGCGCGTGGGGTCGGCGCGGTCGACGGGCACCCGCACCCGGTGGTCGCGCACCAGCACCGGCGGGACGGCGAGCGGCCGCGCCGAGGCGGACGGGTCGCTCGAGGAGGGCAGGGGAGCGGCGTCGGGCAGGGCGGTCACACCAGCACCCTAGGTGCGGCACGCCGGGTCGCCCGGCGGTGGTGGCGCCGGGCCGCCCGACGGCGGGCAGGGCACGGGCGTGTTTCCGTCGCGTCACCCCGGGCGGGGACGCGTCACACCTGCGTGAACTTCCGGCACGGCGTCTTGTCGGCACGGCCGGCGCGTGCCGAGACTCGGCCTCGGGCCCGCCGGCGGGAGCGGGTCCGAGCAGGGCGAGCTCTCAGGGGGCAGGTGGCCATGACGACCGACGACGCCGGCGGGAGCACCGGGCTCGCCGCCCCCGAGCCGCCGTCCGGGAGGCGCGGGACCCCGGCGCCGCACTGGCTGCACACGGCGCTGTGCGCGACGTGGGGGTGGGACCCGTCGCCGACCGCGATCGACCTGCTGGCCCTCGGCCACCACGCGACGTTCCGGGTACGGGTGCGGGGCGTCCCGGTCGCGGTGACGCGGGTCGCGCGCCCGCCCTACATGGACGACACCGCCGCCGTGGAGTCCGAGGTCGCGTGG
>DAMBCY010000511.1:0-2568 GCA_032056255.1 Cellulomonas sp.
GGCGGACCACCGCGCGCCGCGGGGTGCTGACCGTGAAGCAGTACGAGGACACCCGGCGCACCCAGACCGCCGTCGCGCTCGCCACCGACCCGCGCGACTACCGGCGGTCCGACGTCGCCGCCGACGACGAGCTGGAGCTCGCCGTCGGGGTCGTGGCGTCCGTGGGCGTGCACGTGCTGGCCGAGGAGCACCCGCTGGCGGTGCTGGCCGGGCCGGGCCGGGTGCGCACCAGCGCCCGCCGGCCGCTGCTGGACGACTGCTCGGGGATCGCCTGCGTGCCGGGGGGTACCGCGTCGGCGGTGCTCGGCCGGCGCGTCGCGCGCGAGGCCCCCGACGTGACGCTCGCGTTCCTGGTCACCGGTTCCGTGGTGCCGGACGCGGAGCTGCGCGCCGCCGCGCGCCACGTGCCCGAGGGCACCCGCACCCTCGTCGTGTCGTGCGTGCCCGGCGCCGAGGTCCAGGTGCGCACGCAGCGCACGCTCAGCCTGGTGCGGCTCGGCCGGCTCGACGACCTGCCCCGCGCGCTGCGCCTGGCGGCCTCGTGACCACGACCACGGCGCCCCCGCCCCCCGCGGCTCCGGCGCCCGAGCCGCCCGAGCCGCCCGGGAGCCACGCGCCGCCGACCGGTGGAGCGGGCCGGCCCGACCGCGCCCAGCACGCCGCCCCCGGGACCCCGCGGGGTGCGCGTGCCGTGCTGGACGTGCTCGTGCTCGCCGTCGCCGTCCTCGTCGCGCTCACCCCGCTGCTCCCGGTCTACGGGGGTGGTCGCGGGTCCGTGCTCGTCGTGCCCGTGGTCGGCGGGGTGCTGGTCGGCGTCGCCGTCGGCGTGCTCACCGCCCGGGCCCGGTGGTCCGCGCTCGCGACCGCGGCGACGCTGGCCGCCGCGGTCCTGGTCGCCGGCGGGCCGCTCGCCGCGCCGGACACCGCCCTGGCCGGGGTGGTGCCGACGCCGGCGTCGGTCGTGGCGGTGGTGCGCGGAGCGGCGCTCGGCTGGAAGGACGTGCTGACCCTGCAGCCCCCGCTCGGCGGGTCGGGCTGGCTGCTGGTGCCGCCGTACCTGCTCGCCGTCGTCGGCGCGGCCGTCGCCGTCCGGGTCGCGCTCGGGCGGGGCCGGGCCGCGCCGGCAGCCGCGCTCGTGCCGCCGGCCTGCCTCGCCGTCGCCGTGCTGCTCGGGTCGAGCACGACCGTGCTGCCCGCGGTCGTCGGGACCGCGTCGGCCGTCGCCCTGGTCGCGTGGGCGGCGTGGCGCTCGGGCCGGCTGCGCGCCAGGCGGCTCGCGGCTCTGCTGGTGCTCGTCGTGATCGCCGCCGGCACGGGCCTCGGCGCGGGCGCGGTCGTCGAGGCGCAGCGGGACCGGTTCGTGCTGCGCGACGCGCTGGTGCCGCCGTTCGACCCGCGCGACTACGCCAGCCCGTTGTCCGCCTTCCGCGCGTTCGTGAAGGACGACGACACGGTCGACCTGTTCACGGTCACCGGCCTGCCCGAGGGCGCGCGGATCCGGCTCGCGACGTTCGACCGGTTCGACGGCGTGGTCTGGAACGTCGCGGGCGACGGCTCGTCCCGGGCGTCCGGGGAGTTCCGCCGCGTGGGGGACACCATCAGCGAGGAGGCCGCCGCGCAGGCCGCGGCCGCCGACGCCTCGGGCGCCGACGGCACCCGGGTCGAGGTGCAGGTCCGGGTGGACGACCTCGACGGCGTGTGGCTGCCGACCGTCGGCGACGCCACCGCGGTGCGGTTCGCCGACCCCGCCGACCGCACCCGCCTCCGGTTCAACGACGCGACGGGAGCCGCGGTGCTGACCGGCGGTCTCGACGCCGGCCTGACGTACACGCTCGACGCCGTCCTGCCCGCGCAGCCCGACGACGAGACCATCGGCGGCGCCGCGGCCCGCGACCTCGACCTGCCCGAGCCCGTGTCCGTCCCCGACGCCGTGGCCGTCGCCGCGGGGGACGCGACCCGTGAGGCCACCACCCCCGTGCAGGTGGCGCGGGCGCTGGAGCAGGCGCTGGCGGAGAACGGCTTCTTCTCGCACGGGCGCACCGACCAGGGCGACTACCCGTCCCTGTCCGGGCACGGAGCCGACCGGGTCGCGACGCTGCTCGGCGGCGACCTCATGGTCGGCGACGACGAGCAGTACGCCTCGGCGATGGCGCTGATGGCGCGCGAGATGGGGCTGCCGGCGCGGGTGGTCCTGGGCTTCGTGCCGGGCGGGCGGGACGCCGACGGCACCGGGGACCCCGCGGGCACCGGCGACGACACCGGGGAGGGCACCGACGCGGGGACGGACGGGTCCGTCGTCGTCACCGGTGCCGACGTGCACGCCTGGGTCGAGATCGCGTTCGAGGGCGCCGGCTGGATCACGTTCGACCCGACGCCGCCCGAGACCCAGACCCCCCAGGACGAGGACGACACCTCCCAGGCCGACCCGGACCCCCAGGTCGTGCAGCCCCCGCCGCCCGCGGCCGCGCCGGTCGACCCGCCGGAGGACGACACCGAGCAGCCCGAGACCCAGGACTCGGCGCAGGAGGCGGCCCGTCCCCTGTGGCAGTGGATCGCGCTCGGCACCGC
>DAMBCY010000512.1:0-233 GCA_032056255.1 Cellulomonas sp.
CCGGACGGCGACCGGGCCCGCGCGCGGCTGCGCGGCGGCACCTGGATCGGCGTCCTGGAGCGGCTCGCCGTCACCGGCACGCTGCTGGCCGGGGAGCCCGGGGGCGTCGCCGTGGTCGTCGCGGTGAAGGGCCTGGGCCGCTACCCCGAGCTGCGCGCCGGGCACGACCCCGCGGTGTCCGAGCGGTTCGTGATCGGCACGCTGGCCTCGCTCGTGTGGGCCGCCGCGGTGGG
>DAMBCY010000512.1:243-2562 GCA_032056255.1 Cellulomonas sp.
GGCCGGTGGGCGGGGGGCGCGCCCCGCCCGCACCCCGCCCCGCCCGCCGCCCGCGCGTCGGGCGCCCGGCGGGGGCGCTAGGATGATCGGCGGCCCAGCCCCGTCCGGTTCTGCGGACGTGCGCGGCGGGGCGCCCGGAGACCCCAGACAGGAAGCAGTGACGTGGCGACGACCAACGACCTGAAGAACGGCACCGTGCTGAAGATCGACGGCCAGCTCTGGGCGGTCGTCGAGTTCCAGCACGTCAAGCCCGGCAAGGGCGGCGCGTTCGTCCGCACCAAGCTGAAGAACGTCCTGTCCGGCAAGGTCGTGGACCGCACGTTCAACGCCGGCCTGAAGGTCGAGACGGCGAACGTCGACAAGCGCGACATGCAGTACCTGTACAAGGACGGCGAGGACTTCGTGTTCATGGACACGGACACCTACGACCAGATCACCGTCCCGGCCGCCACGGTGGGCGACGCGGCGAACTTCATGCTCGAGAGCACGACCGCGATGGTCGCGACCAACGAGGGCGTGCCGCTGTACGTCGAGCTGCCGCCGTCGGTGACGCTCCTGGTCACGTACACCGAGCCGGGCCTGCAGGGCGACCGCTCCTCGGCCGGCACCAAGCCCGCCACGCTGGAGACCGGCTACGAGATCCAGGTGCCGCTGTTCCTGGAGGCCGACACCAAGGTCAAGGTCGACACCCGCGACGGCAGCTACCTGGGTCGAGTGAACGACTGAGGTGGGCGCACGCACCAAGGCCCGCAAGCGGGCCCTCGACGTCCTCTTCGAGGCGGAGCAGCGGCGGATCGACCCGCTGACCCTGCTCGCGCAGCGGATCGCCGAGCCCGGCACCGAGGCGGCCCTGCCGCAGTACTCGGTCGAGCTCGTCGAGGGCGTCCAGGCGCACCGCGCGCGGATCGACGAGGTCATCGCGACGCACTCGCACGGCTGGACGATCGACCGGATGCCCGCCGTGGACCGCGAGCTCCTGCGCCTCGGCGCCTGGGAGATCCTGTTCAACGAGGACGTGCCGGACGCGGTCGCCGTGGACGAGGCCGTGGAGCTCGCGCGGTCGCTGTCGACGGACGAGTCGCCGGGCTTCGTCAACGGCCTCCTGGGTCGCCTGGTGGACCTGAAGCCGACGCTGCTGGCCTGACGACGGCATCGACCGAGGGCCCCGCTCCGCACGGAGCGGGGCCCTCGGTCGTCCCCGGTGCTATCCCGCAGGCGGCCGCTCGCCCGATCCGCGCGGGATCAGCGTCGTCGCGAGCGTCACCGTCCGGGCGGGGAGCTCGCGGTCGGTCAGCCGGTCCAGCGCGAGCCGCCCGGCGCGCCGGCCCATCTCCTGCGGGTCGGTCGCCACGACGCTGATCCCGAGCGCCCGGGCGCTCTCGAAGTCGTCGAACCCGACCACCGCGGGCAGCGCGGCGATCCCGGGCCGCGCGCTGATCTCCTCGATCACCCCGAGCGCCGCGCGGTTGTTCCCGGCGATGAGCGCGGTGGGCCCGTCGGGCAGGTCGAGCAGCTCGGCGGTGAGCGAGCGTGCCGTGCCGACGTCGTGCGCGCCCGGCCGGACCCAGCGCTGCCGGTCCTCGACGCCGTGCTCCTCGAGCACGGCGGCCACGCCCCGCAGGCGGTCCCGGTAGGTGGGCAGCCAGGCGTAGTCGCCGATGAACGCGATCCGCCGGTGGCCGAGTCCGAGCACGTGCCGGGCCGCGGCCGCGCCGCCGCTCACGTTGTCGAACACGACGGAGTCGGCCGCGATGCCGTGCGCCGCGCGGTCGACGAAGACGACCGGCATGCCGCGGTCCTGCAGCTCCTGGTAGAACGCGTGGTCCTCCATGGCGGAGACGACGACGATCGCGCGGGTCAGGCTGTTGCCGAGCGACTGCGCGACGAGGCGCTCGACCTCGGGCCGCTCGCGCGAGCTCGCCACGGTCAGCTGGAAGCCCTCGGACCGGATCTCGTCCTCGAGCCCCTCGGCGAGCGCGCTGTAGAACGGGTTGGTCAGGTCGCCGGTGATCAGGCCGACCGAGTCCGAGAGCTGGCCCGCGGCCAGGAGGCTGGCGGCGGTGTTGCGGCGGTAGCCGAGCCGGCGCGCGGCGTCGACGACCCGGTCCCGGGTGGCCGGGAGGATGTGGGCCTCACCGCGCAGGGCCCGGGAGGCGGTCTTGAGGCTCACGCCCGCGAGGTCGGCGACCTGGTGCAGGGTCGCGCGCGGGGGAGTGCGGGGGGAGTCCTCGGTCACGGACCGATTGTGACGGATCAACCTGGGGCGGGTGACCTGGTTCGCGCTCTCTTGACGGGGAGCCGCACCGATGGGGTACCGTC
>DAMBCY010000513.1:0-2561 GCA_032056255.1 Cellulomonas sp.
GCTGGTGGTGCTCCCGCCCGAGGAGCGCCCCGCGATCATGAAGCGCTACGCGACACTGTACTCCGCGAGCAGCCAGACGTCGAACCTGCTGCCGCTGTGGCTGGGCATCGTGCCGCCGGAGCACGAGGCCGAGGTCTTCGAGACCCTGGTCCGCGACCTGGAGGCCACGCGCAGCCGGCACGTCAACACCGGCGTCGTCGGGGTGAAGTTCCTGTTCGACGTGCTGGTGCGCCACGGCCGGGCCGACCTCGCGGTCGCGCTGGTCACGCAGACGACGTTCCCGTCGTGGGGCTACCAGATCCGCGAGGGGGCCACGACCCTCTGGGAGCGGTGGGAGCACCTCGACTCCGACCTGGTGTTCAACTCCCACTCCCACCCGTTCTCCGGGAGCGTCGACGCCTGGTTCTACAAGGCCATCGGCGGCATCGCGCTGCCCGACGACGCCACCGGGTTCGACCGCGTCGACGTGGCCCCCGTGGTCAGCGACGCGATCAGCTACGCGACGGCGTCCGTCCAGACGCTGCGCGGCGACGTGCTCTCGAGCTGGGAGCGCACCGACGGGCGGCACCGGCACCGCGTGGTGGTGCCGGGCAACACGACCGCCCGGGTCTCGCTGCCGATCGGCGGGCTGGAGGCGCCCTGCGTGCAGGAGTCGGGCGCGACGCTCTGGGCCGGACCGGCGGGCGACGGGCCGCCCCCGCAGGTCGACGGCGTCCGCTCCGTCCAGGTGCAGGACGACCGCGTCGTGGTCGAGGTCGGCTCGGGCATGTACGACTTCTCGGTGCAGGAGGTGACGGCGTGACCGGCGTGCTGGAGGGCAAGGTCGCCCTGGTCACGGGCGCCGGACGGGGCATCGGCGAGGCCGTCGCGGTGGAGCTCGCCCGGCAGGGCGCGCACGTCGCGCTCACCGGCCGGGACGAGGCGCGCCTCGACGGGGTGCGGCGGCGCATCCTCGACGCCGGCGGCCGGGCCGTCGCGGTCCCGGCGGACCTGCGGGACGACGACGCCGTGACCGCGCTCGTGGCCGCCGTGACCGAGCTGTCCGGGGGGATCGACGTCCTGGTGAACAACGCGGGCATCTCCCGCGAGATGCCGTTCGACCAGATGCCGCTGGACGTGTGGGACGAGATCCTCGCCGTCAACCTGCGCGCGGTCGCCGTCTGCACGCAGGCCGTCGTGCGGCAGATGATCGCCCGCGGGACCGGGGGCACCGTCGTGAACGTCGCGTCGGCGTCCGCGCTGCGCGGCCTGCCGGGCAGCACCGCCTACTCGGCCGCCAAGGCCGCGGTGGTCTGCTTCGGGCAGGCGCTCGGCGACGAGCTGCGCCCGCACGGCATCCGCGTCAACTCCGTGTGCCCCGGCCCGGTCGACACCGAGCTGTTCCGGCAGTCGGAGCGGCGCGACTTCATCCTCAGCGCCGGGGGCGACGTGTTCGCGCCCGAGACCGTCGCCTCGGCGGTCCTCTTCCTGGCCAGCGACCAGTCCGCGGGGATGAGCAGCCAGGTGCTGACGCTGCGCGGCTTCAACCGCTGGTGACGGCGCACCCGACCCCCGGCCCCACCGCCCGACCCACCACCACCTGAGAGGCCACACCCATGTCCAGCAGTGCCAGCTCCCGGCTGCGCGGAGTCGTGCCGGCGATCACCACCCCGTTCACCGAGTCCGGGGGCGTCGACCACCCGGCCCTCGAGCGCCAGGTCGCGTACCTGCGCGACGCCGGCGCGCACGGCATCTTCGCGTGCGGCGGCACCGGGGAGGGCGCCTACCTCACGGTCCAGGAGAAGGCCGACGTCGTCCGGACGGTCCGCGACGTCATCGGCCCGGACGGTCTGCTGTGCGCCGCCCTGATCGGTCCGAGCACCGCCGAGGTCGCCGAGCAGATGGCCGCGCTGGCCGGCAGCGCCATCGACTACGTGGTCGCCACCGCGCCGTTCTACTACGCGATGCGCCAGCAGGACCTCGTCGAGCACTACGTGCGGCTCGCCGCGGTCGCCACGACGCCCCTGATCGCCTACAACATCCCGTCGGCCACCCACAACCCGATGACGGCGGCGACGATGGGCGAGATCTCCGGCATCGACGGCGTCGCGGGGCTCAAGGACTCCTCGGGCGACCTCGCCACGTTCACCCGGGCGCTCCTGGCCGACCACGCCGAGGACTTCGCGTGGTTCCAGGGCGAGGACTACC
Source organism: Cellulomonas sp. (assembly GCA_032056255.1). GTDB lineage: Bacteria > Actinomycetota > Actinomycetes > Actinomycetales > Cellulomonadaceae > Cellulomonas. The sequence continues at coordinate 2,188 of DAMBCY010000513.1, forward strand.
TGTGCGGCCCGGCGCTGGTGTGCGGCGCGAACGGCATGGTCTCCGGCCTCGCCAACGCGCGGGTCGAGCCGTACGTGGAGATGTTCGCGGCGCACGAGCGCGGCGACACCGCCGCCGTGCTGCGGGCCCAGGCGCGGGTCAACCGGCTGTACGAGATCATCCACCTGTCGGGCCGGGGCAACCCGGCGATCAAGGGGGCCACGGCCCTCGCCGGCCGGGGCACGTTCGCGATGCGCGTGCCGGGACAGACCCTCGACGCGTCCGAGCGGGACGCCGTCGCGCGGGTCCTCGCGGACTTCGACCGCGCATGAGCGCCGCACCGCCGCGGGTCCTCGTGACCGCGACCGGCTACTCGCGGTACTGCGCGTCGGCCA
>DAMBCY010000514.1:0-2558 GCA_032056255.1 Cellulomonas sp.
AGGCGCGGGCGTCGTCGACGACCTGGCGCCCGACGCGCTCGCCCTCGTCCAGCGCGCCGGTCAGGCCGTGCGCCAGCGCGAGGCAGCCGCGGGCGTCGAGGACCGCGAGGGCGTGCGACGTGCCGGGCCCGTCGGCGACCGTGGTGGCCAGCTCCGGCAGCGCGGCCGCGGGCCGTCCGGTCCAGAGCAGCCCCGCGGCGCGCTGCCCGGCCGCGGTGGTGCGGTACGAGGCGAGCGCGGGGAACGGCCACGGCACCTCGTCGAGCGCGGCGAGCGCCGCGGTCCCGGCGGTCCCCGCGGCGGCGACGTCGCCGAGCGCGCGGGCGGCGGCGGCCGCGAGCAGGCTGAGCAGCGTCCGGGCCACCGGGTCGGACCGGCCGTTCTGGGCCGCGGACACCTCGCGGGCGCGGGCGAGGTGGGCGCGGCACGCCTCGTGCCTGCCGGAGACCAGGGCGAGCGCGCCGGCGCACAGCTCCAGCGGTGCCGTCGGCGGCAGGTCGGCGTAGGGCACGCGGCCGAGCAGGTCCGCGAGGGCGTCGCGCTCGGCGGTGCCCAGAGTGGGGGCGGCGGACTCCGCGAACACCTCGGCGAACAGGTCCCAGTCCTGGGCCCCGAGCGCGTGCTCGAGCGCCTGCAGCGGCTCGTCGTGCCGGGCGAGCCACCGCGCCGCGCGCTGGTGGGCGACCCGCGCGCCCTCGGGGTCCTCGAGCAGCAGCTGGCCCCGCAGCATGTCCCGCAGCAGGGGGTGGTAGCGGTACCAGGTCCCGTCGCCGAGCCGGGAGACGAAGTCGTTCGCGGCGACGAGCGCGTCGAGGGTGCTGCGCGGGCTGGACCCCGGGACCAGCGCGGCCGCGAGCTCCGCGCTGACCGTGGTGGTCACGCTGGTGGTCAGCAGGAAGCGCCGGGCGTCCGGGGGCTGCCGGTCCAGCACCTCGGCGATCAGGTACTCGGCCGACGACCGCCCCGGGGACGGCCCGGACCCGCGGGAGGTCGCCCGCAGGTGCAGCCGGAGCCCGGCGATCCACCCGTCGGTCCGGGCGAGGGCGTCGTCGGCCTGGCCGGGGGTGAGCCGGACCCCCTCCGCGGCGGCGAGGGCGACGACGGCCGGTGCGTCGAACGCGAGGTCCTGGGCGCCGATCTCGGTCAGCTCGCCCTCGACGCGGAGCCGGTGCAGGCCGAGCAGGGGGTCGGTGCGGGTGAGCAGCGCCAGGCGCAGCGGGACGGGGTAGCGCAGCAGGTCCTCGACGCTGGCCTGCACGTCCGCGTCGGAGATCAGGTGGAAGTCGTCCAGCACCAGCGTCACCGGTGCGGGCAGCAGGTCCACGCCGCGGTAGGCCCGGCGCAGGAAGTCCGTGGACACGCGTGCGGGCACGCGCAGACCCCGCAGCGGGTGCCCGTCGGGGACGGCGCCGCTCGCGCCGAGCGCCGACAGGACGTCCCGCCAGAACGCGCCGAGCGTGTTGTCCTGCGTCTCCAGCGTCAGCCAGGCGACGGTGCCCGGCTCCCGGGTGCGGGCCCACTGCGCCGCGGCCGTGGTCTTGCCCCAGCCGGGGCCCGCCGACAGCACCGTGAGCCTCCGGTCGGCCGCGTCCTGGAGCCGCGCCTCGAGCGCCGGCCGCCGGACGGCGCGCGGCGGGCCGGCCGGGACGGTGGTCCGCGCCCGCAGCATGCCCGCCGTGCTGCGCGCCCCCCGCGCCGGCCTCGAGGTGGGTGTCTCCACCTGGACCATGCCGCCAGAGTAGGGCCTCGGTCCCCCCGGTGGGTGGTCCCGGACGTGACGGGGTCGGGGGCGGGCCGTGCGGGGCCGGGGCCTGCGCCGTCAGGGCGTCGTCAGCGGGCCCGTGCCGGAGGCGTCCGGTACGGGCCCGGTCCGCTCGGCCGGGTCCGGGTCGTGCTCGTCCGGCACGCCCTCGTCGGCGTGCGCGACGTGCCGCAGCTGGCGCCAGATCAGCAGCACGAACACCGCCGAGCCGGCGAACGCGAACCAGAAGGGAGCCGTCACGCCCCAGCGCTCCGCCAGCACGCCGCCGAGCCCGGAACCGAGGACCAGCCCGCCGAAGACGCCCACCGTGTTCACCGCGCCCACCCGGCCCTGCAGCGCGCGCGGGACGGCCCGCTGCCGCACCGTGACCGACGTGGTGCCCCAGACGAACGCGTGCGCGCCGAAGAAGAAGAAGATCACCAACGCGACGGCCGGCTGCCGGGTGAGCGCCAGGCCGAGGTGCGTGAGGGTCTCCAGCACCAGGCCGATCCGCATGAGGTCGCCGAGCGAGACCCGTCGCGTGATCCAGCCGTACGCGGCGGTGCCGGCCAGCCCTCCGACGGCGCTGACGGTGGTGAGCAGCCCGTAGCCGACGGCGCCCGTGCCGAGGCGCTCGGTCGCGTAGAGCACGAGGACCGACCAGGCGGCGCCGAAGGTGATGTTGAACGTGAAGACGGTCAGGACCAGCGTCCGCACCGCCGCGTGGTGCCACGCCCAGCGCAGGCCCTCGGCGATGTCGCGGCCGAGGTGGCGGCGGGGCGGGCCCGGCTCCGGGCCGCGGCCGAGCGGGCGAGCG
>DAMBCY010000515.1:0-2554 GCA_032056255.1 Cellulomonas sp.
CGGGCACCGGGCCGGGGAAGCTGACGACGGCCCAGGAGAGCCCGCTGGTGGGCGCCGGCGGGCGGTACTACTTCTTCACCCCGGACGACGACGGCCGGGCGCTGGCCACCGTCGACGAGGCCGGGATGCGCACCGCGCTCGAGGCGCCGATGACGTACGACATCGCCACCGCCGGCACCACCGCCCGCCTGGGCTACGGGGCGGGGCTGGAGACCGGCACGACGTACGACTACGTCGCCCCGGGCGGCACCCCGCAGGTGCGGGCCACCTTCGCGCCCTGGTGGGGCGACGTCGCCGACCGGTACGAGCTGCGCTACACCGTGCAGGGCGACCCGTCGCTGCCCGACCCCGTCGCCGGGACCTCCGGCACCCTCGACCTGCCCGCCGGCGGCGGGTCCGCCGACCTGACGCTGCCCCCCGCCGCCCCCGGTCCCTACGAGGTGCACGCCGAGCTCGTCGAGCGGGCCACGGGCGAGGTCCGCACGGCCACCTGCCTGCGGTACGCGGTCGGGGCGTCCGGCGCGACGTTCGCCCCGGACGACCTGGACGGCCAGCCCGACTGGGGCGGCGCGGCACCGCTGCGCGCCGTGCAGATCGCCGACCAGCTCGGGATCGGGATGACCCGCGTGCAGCTCGACTTCGGCTCCCTGGTGCCGGACCCGCTCGCGGAGCCGACGGCGGCGGGGCTGGACCTGGACGCCCTCGGCGGGCTCGACCGGCTCGCGGACGCCGCGGCCCTCGCGGCCGGGTCGGACGTGCAGCTGTACGTGCAGGTCGGCCAGGGCGGGGACGCGGAGCGCGCCGCGGTGGACGCCGGCACCTGGGAGGGCTGGGTCGGGCAGATCGTCGCGGCCGTCGCCGACGGCGCGCCCGACGTCGACGCCTGGGCCCCCTGGAACGAGCCGAACAACACCGGCTTCCGCGACGGCGCCGCCTACGCCGAGCAGGTGCTCGTGCCCTTCGCGCGGGCGGTGCACGCCGCGGACGCCGACGCGGTCGTGGTCGGCGGCAACGCCCTGAACGTGGACGTCGGCTGGTACGAGCAGGCGATCGCGGCGGGGGCGTGCACCGCGTGGGACGTCGTCGGCATCCACCCGTACACCGGCTTCAACCGGTCCTGGGACGAGGAGGGCGACGCCGGGCCGCTCGGCCGGATCGCGGAGCTGCGCGCGGCCCTGGCGGCCTGCGGCACCGACGAGATCTGGGACACCGAGTCCGGCTGGTGGTCGGACGGCCCCGCGAACCACTGGTCGCAGGCGTACGACGTCGCCCGCACCACCCTGGAGATGCGCGCGCTCGGCGTCACCCGGTGGCTGTACTTCTACGACGAGGGCGGCTGGGGCGAGGGCAACTTCTCCTGGTCGCTGCTGCAGTCCGGCTCGTTCGTGAAGCCCGGCGCGCTGGCGATGTCGACCGTCTCGTCCGTGCTCGCCGGCCGCGGCGACCCCGTCCCCGTCGAGACGGGCGCGGACTTCGTGCACGGGCTGGCGTTCGACGGCGGCGCGCTGACGGCGGTGTGGACCTCCGACGTGACCACCGACGTCGCGCTCACCGCGGCCGCCGACGCGACGATCACGGTGACGGACGTCTACGGCGGCACGCAGACGCTCGACCTCGCCGCCGGGCAGCCGGCGACGCTGCCGGTGAGCGGCGCCCCGGTGTACCTGACCGCGCCCGCGGGCACCGGCCTGTCCGTGGACGCGGGCGTCGGCCCCGACCTGCTCGGCGACGGGTCCGCGACCGCGGCGGCGAGCTCGTCCGCGAACGGCTCCGACCCCGCCGGGGTGCTCGGCCGGGCGGGCGGCTGGACCGCCGCGGCGGCCCGGTCCGACGGCACCGCGGAGACGCGGCCCTGGCTGCAGGCCGACCTGGCCGCCGCCACCACGCTGGACGCCGTCTACGTCGAGAGCGCCGGCATCCGGTGCTGCAGCGCCGGGCTGCGGGACTACACGGTCTCGGTCCGCACGGCGGACGGCACCTGGACGCAGGTCGCCGACGTCACGGACCAGTTCCTCGACCGGGGCGCGCTGCTCCGGTTCGACGCGGTCGAGGCCGACGCCGTGCGGATCCAGGTGCCGACGCGCACCGAGCGCGGGGTGGAGGTCGCGGACCTCAACTACTCCGGGCAGACCGCGGGCCTGCACCCGGCGTGGGTGCCGCTGGCGACGACGGACGGGTGGACGGCGTCGGTCGTGTCGTTGCAGGCGTTCGGCCCGGGCGCCGGCTGAGCGGACGCCGGTCCCGCCGCGGCCCGGGCGAGGTCGTCACGACGCGCCGAGGTCGTCACGCACGTCTGACGACCTCGCGCAGGAACGACGACCTCGGCGCCCGTCGGGGCGCGCGTCGGGGCGCGGGCTCAGTCGCCCGACGGGCCGTGCGGGCGCGCGCCGCCGACCAGGCGGCGCAGCCGCTGGACCACCGGCCGCAGCCACGGCACCGCGCGGCGGGTGCGCAGGCGCAGCACCTCGCGGCGCACGGCCCGCGGCGGCTCGAGCAGCGCCGCCGCACGCCGGGTGAACGCCGCCGCCCCGGGCCGGGCGCCGAACTCCTCGGA
>DAMBCY010000516.1:0-2542 GCA_032056255.1 Cellulomonas sp.
GATGCGTCCGGCCTCCGCCACGTGCAGGGGGAGCACGCCCGACACGGCGTCCTCGACCAGCAGGGTGCGGTAGTCGCGCTCGCTCGCGCCGTAGAGGGTCGCGCGGGGGCAGTTGGGGAAGTTGCACCCGGCCACCACGACCGTGTCGACGCCGAGCCGCCGCAGGTGCGCGTCGAGCGGGGTGCGGTGGAACGCTCCCCAGCGCGGCTTCCACATCGCCCACTCGTCCCGCCCCAGCTCCTGCAGCCCGCCGGTGAGGAGCAGCTCCGGGTCCAGCTCCGGTGCGCCCGGCGGCAGGAGCTCGCGCGGGATCTGCGACCCCGCGGAGCGCGGGCGCACGAGCGGTGCGCCCGCGGCGATCAGCGACCGGCGCGGCAGGTCGACGTCGTCCCCGTCGTAGAGCCGGACCACGTGCACGACCGGCAGCCCCCGGCCGCGGTACGCGGCCGTGACCTCGGCGACGGCGGGGAGCACCTGGCTCGTCCCGGCGACCGGGCCGGCGCCCCCGTCGAGGAAGTCGCGCTGCATGTCGACGACCAGCAGCGCCGACGTCGCCAGGTGCGGCCGCGTGTGCGGGTCATCCACCATCGTGCCGCTCCTCTCGCCACGACCCGGCGGGTCCCTCCGGACCCGCGCGGCGTGCCCGGGCGCTCCACCGCCCGCCCCGGTGCTCGACGTCGATGGGGTGCGCGAACGCGCGGCTCACGTTCTCCGTGGTGATGACCTCCGTGGCGGGGCCGCCCGCGACGACCCGGCCGTGCGCGACCAGGAGGGCGTGGGTCGTGGTCGACGGCAGCTCCTCGAGGTGGTGGGTGACCAGGACGGACGCGAGTCCCGGGTGGGTCCGGTCCAGCAGGTCGATCGTCTCCAGGAGCTGCTCGCGCGCGGCGACGTCCAGCCCGGTGGACGGCTCGTCGAGCAGCAGCAGCCGGGGGTCGGAGATGAGCGCGCGAGCGATCAGCGCGCGACCGCGCTCCCCCTGCGACAGCGTCGGCCACCGCGAGCCGGCCTTGCCCGCGAGCCCCAGCGCGTCGAGGAGCTCGTCCGCCCGACGGGTCTGGGCGGCGTCCGCCCGCCACCGCATCGGGGTCTCGATCGTGCCGGTCAACCCGGTCAGCACGACCTCGCGGATGCTCAGCGCCGACTGCAGCCGGTGCCGCGGGTCCACGTGCCCGATGCTGCGCCGCAGCGCCTGCAGCTCGACCCGGCCCAGCCGCGCACCGAGGACCTCGACGGTGCCGGTGGTCGGGTGGGCCGTCGCGCCGCACAGCCCGAGGATCGTGCTCTTGCCCGCGCCGTTCGGGCCGAGGAGCGCCCAGTGCTCCCCCGCCGCCACCCGGAGGTCCACCCCGTCCAGGATGGTGTCCCCGCGCACGAAGGTCACGTCGTCCAGCACGAGGACCGGCGTCCCCGTGGCCGCCACCGCGGTCATGCGTGCAGGTCCTTCAGGCTCTGCAGGTGCGTGCGGCTCGCCCGGGCGGCGCCCGCCGCGTCACGCGCGTGGATCGCGGCGAGCAGCTGCTCGTGCGAGGCGTGATCGGCCTCCTCCGAGGGCAGCGGGCTGATCCGCAGCATGTCGACCATGGCCCCGCGGAGCCTCGGCACGAACGCGTCGAACAGCTCGGAGAGCACCTCGTTGTGAGCCGCCGCGACCACCGCGCGGTGGAACGCCATGTCCGCGTCGACGTGCGCCTCGACGCTCGTGCCGCGCACCGAGCGCCCGGCGAGCGCCTGGCCGAGGGCGCGCAGGTCCGCCGGGGTCCGCCGTCCGGCGGCGAGCGCGGCGGCCTCCGCCTCGATCGCGACCCGCGCCTCGATCACCGCGACCACCCCCGCGCGCGTCAGGACCAGGTCCCAGTCGTCCGACGGCTCCAGCGACCTCACGAACACGCCCGCTCCCTGGCGGCTTTCCAGTACGCCCCGTCCCGCCAGGCCGCGGACGGCCTCGCGCACGGTCGAGCGGCCGACGCCGAGCTGCGCCGCGAGCGTCGTCTCCCCGGGGATCCGGTGACCGAGGCCCCACTCCCCCGCCCGGACGCGTGCGAGGAGGGCTTCGGCGGCCTGCTCGGCCAGCGGGCGACGACGGATGGCGTGCACGGGGTACCTCTCAGGTTGTCTGAGGAGTTGTCGGACGAGACGATACCGGATGCCTGGTCTCCTCCACGCTCAGCGCGGGAGCGCGTCACGTGCGTGGGCCGCGGTCAGAGGTCGACGACGACCTTGCCGCGCACGTGGCGGGCGGCCTGGAGCTCGACGGCGGCACGGACCTCGTCGAGCGGGAACGTCTCCGCGATCGGGACGCGCAGCCGGCCCTCCGCGACGAGGCGTCCGATGTCCCGCAGCGCCTCCGCGCCCGCCGCCGCGCCGTTGGCGGCGTGGACCCCGGGAACAGCGGCCGCGATGGTGCAGATGCGCTCGTCCGGCACGCCCAGCTCGCGGGCGGCACCGACGGTGTCGGTGCCGTGGAGGTCGAGCGCCGCCGTCGGCACGACGCCGTCCAGGGCGCGGATCCGCTCGGCGAGGCCGTCGCCGTAGGTCACCG
>DAMBCY010000517.1:0-2539 GCA_032056255.1 Cellulomonas sp.
GTCGGTGCGGGCGCCGGCACGTCGGACCTGGCCGCGGGGCTGGCGCCGCGGGTGCGGCCGGGCGGGGAGGCGTTCCGCCCCCTGCTGGACGCGGTGCAGGCGCGGCAGCGGGTGCGGTTCACCTACCGGGCCGCGAACACGGGCGAGGTGCGCGAGCGGCTGGTCGAGCCCTGGCGCCTGGTGGCGCGCCGGGGCGGCTGGTTCCTGGTCGGCCGGGACGTGGACCGCGCGGCGCCGCGGTCCTTCCGCCTGAGCCGGATCGAGGGCCGGGTGCGGACGGCGGGCGGGCCGGAGGCGTTCGAGGCACCGACGCCCGACGAGACGACGACGGCCCTGCGGTCGTGGGACGCCGGGCAGGAGCGTGCGGCGGTGCTCGCGCTGCGGCCCGAGCGCGCCGAGGCGCTGCGGGCCCGGGGCGAGCCGGTGGCGCTGCCGGCGGAGGCGGACCCCGTGCTGCGCGCGGTGGTGGCGGACCGGGACCTGGTGCGGGTGCCGTACCGGGCGACGTGGGAGCTCGCCGAGGAGGTCGCGGGCTACGGCGACGCGGTGCTGGTGGCGGAGCCGGTGGAGCTGCGCGACGCGGTGCTGCGCCTGCTGTGGGTGGCGTCCCAGCTCGGTCCCGGGACCGACGACGGGGACCGGGAGGCGGCGCGTGGCTGAGCGGGCGAGCGAGCGGCTGCTGCGGCTGCTCGGGATGATCGGCTACCTGGACCGGCACGACGGCGTGCCGGTGGACCAGCTGGCGGAGCAGTTCGGCGTGACGTCGTCCCAGGTGATGGCGGACGTCGACACGCTGTGGATGAGCGGGACGCCCGGGTACTACCCGCACGACCTGATCGACTTCGACGCGGACTCCTACGACCGCGGCGAGATCCGGCTGACCGAGGCGCGCGGGATGACCCGCCCGCTGCGGCTGGGCACCCGCGAGGCGGTGACGCTGGTCGCCGCCCTGACCGCGATGGTGGCGGACCTCGGCCCGACGCTGGACCCCGAGCACGCCGACGTGCTGCGTTCCGCGCTGCGCAAGCTCACGGCGGCGACGGGGGAGGCCGCCGGGGCGGTGGACGTGCGGCTCGCGGTGGACGGCCGGCCGGACGTCGTCGCGGCGGTGCGCACGGCGCTGGCGAGGGGCCGTCGGCTGCGGATCCGGTACGTGAACGCCTCCGACGTGACGAGCGACCGCGACGTGGACCCGCTGCGGATGACGACCAGCGACGAGCGGTCGTACCTGCAGGCGTGGTGCCTGGGCGCGGGGGACGAGCGGCTGTTCCGGCTGGACCGGGTGCTCGCGGCGGAGGTGCTCGAGGTCGCCGCGGAGCCGCACCCGGGCGCGGGCCGCGGGGCGACGGCCGAGTTCCGGCCGGACCCGTCGGGCGCGGTCGTGACGCTGCACCTGCGGAGCACCGGCCGGTGGGTCGCGGAGACGGTGCCGGTCGAGGAGGTGCGGAACCTCGACGACGGCACGTTCGAGGTCGACGTCCGCGTCGGACAGCCCGCCTTCCTGCGCGGCCTGCTGCTGCAGGCGGCGGACGACACGGTCGCGGTGCGCCCGCCGGAGGTCGCGCGCGACGTGGCGGCGCACGCCCGGGCGGCGCTGGCGGCGTACGGGCCGCTCGCGGTCCCGCCGGTCGGGTGGACCGGTTAGGTTGGGCGCCATGGTCTGGGTGGTCGTGTGGGTGGTGCTCGTCCTGGGCGCGCTCGCCGGCGCGTTCCTCCTGGGGCGCGACCTGTGGCGCCGGGGCCGGGCGCTGGTCGCCGAGCTGGAGCGGGCGTCGCAGGTGCTGGGCGCGCTCGCCGAGCACGCGTCGACGCTCGCGGAGCAGGCGCAGGAGGCCGAGCGGGCGGCGCGGGCCGCCCGGGAGGCGGTGCTGCTGCCCGACCCCGCCGGGGCCCGCGCCCGGTGGTCCGGCCTGCGCGCGGAGGCCCGGGTGCGCCGCGAGCGCCGCCGGGAGCGCGACCGCGCGGTGCGGGAGACCTGGAAGCAGTACACCCGCTGACCGGCCGCACCACCGCCGGACGCGCGTCCGGGCGGTGGTGGGCGAGGGCTAGACTCGGGGGAATGCCCTCGATCCGCACCAGGGAGTTCTGACCATGGGGAGACTCTTCGAGCACCCGGCCGTGCTCATCGTCCTGATCGTCATCGTCATCCTGCTGTTCGGGAGCAAGCGCCTGCCGGACCTGGCGAGCGGCATCGGCCAGTCGCTGCGCATCTTCAAGAAGGAGATCCGCGACCTGTCGGACGACGAGAAGCCGACGACCGGCGCCTCCGGCGCGGTACCGCCGACCGCCCCCGCGGTGCCCGCGACCCCCGTCGTGCCCCCGGCCCCCGTGGTACCCCCGGCCCCCGCCGGGCCTCCGGCGACCCCCGTCGACCCGGCACCCCCCGTCGCCCCCGTCGCGGGGACGACCGCGGAGCACGACCCGCACACCGCGCGACCCTGACCCGCCCGTGGCACGACGTCGCCGCTCGGTCGACCCCGAGGGCAGGATGCCCCTGCGCGAGCACCTGATCGAGCTGCGCAAGCGCCTGGTCCTCGCG
>DAMBCY010000518.1:0-2537 GCA_032056255.1 Cellulomonas sp.
GTCGCCCGGCTGCGCGCCGCCGGGTGCGTCTTCGCCGAGGACGAGGCCAGGCTGCTGGTGGCCGAGGCGCTCGACGCCACCGCCCTGGAGGCGCTGACCGCGCGACGGGTCGCCGGGGAGCCGCTGGAGCAGGTGCTGGGCTGGGCCGCGTTCGCCGGGCTGCGGGTGCGGGTCCGGCCCGGGGTGTTCGTGCCCCGGACCCGCACGGAGCTGCTGGTGCGGGCGGCCGGGGAGGTGCTGCGCGCGCGCTCCGGCGCACCCGCGGTCGTCGTCGACCTGTGCTGCGGCACCGGGGCGGTCGGGCTCGCGCTCGCCACGGCGCACCCCGGCGTGCGGCTGTGGGCCTGCGACGTCGACCCGGAGGCGGTCGCGTGCGCGCGCGACAACCTCGGCGACCTCGGTGCCGTGCTGCTCGGCGACCTCGACGCCCCGCTGCCCGCCACCCTGCACGGGCGGGTCGACGTGCTGGTCGCGAACGCGCCCTACGTGCCGACCGCCGAGATCGCGCACCTGCCCGCCGAGGCCCGCGAGCACGAGCCGCGCGTCGCCCTGGACGGGGGGCCGGACGGCGTCGCGCTGCACCGCCGGGTCGCCGCCGCCGCGCCCCGGTGGCTCGCGCCCGGTGGTGCGCTGCTGATCGAGACCAGCGAGCGCCAGGCCGCCGCGACCGCCGGCGCCTGCGCCGCGCACGGGCTGGTCGACGTGCGGGTGCTGCGCGACGGGGCGCGCGACGGGACCGCCGTGGCGGCGCGGCGGCCGGGCTGACCCCGGGGCTGCCTAGAGTGGTCCCGGAGCCGGGTCGCGCACCGCGCGCGACCCGCACGGCGGGAGGCTGACGTGGCCCGGGCACTGATCGTGGTGGACGTGCAGAACGACTTCTGCGAGGGCGGTGCGCTGGCCGTCGCGGGCGGCGCCGCCGTGGCGGAGGGGGTCAGCACGTTCCTGGACCGCGCGGCGACGGTGTACGACGTCGTCGTCGCCACCGCCGACTGGCACGAGCCGCTGCCGGACACCAACGACGGGCACTTCGCCGCGGAGCCGGACTACGTCGCCACCTGGCCGGTGCACTGCGTCCGCGACACCGCCGGGGCGTCGTACCACCCGGCGCTGCGGCTCCCGGCCGGGACCGTCCACGTGCGCAAGGGGCAGGGGCGGCAGGACTACTCGGGGTTCGCGGGGGTCGTGCAGGGTGCCGGTGCGGGGCCCGCCGCCGGGACGGCAGGGCTGGCGGACACCCTGCGCGCGGCCGGTGCGGTGGGGGTGGACGTCGTGGGGCTGGCGACCGACCACTGCGTCACCGCGACCGCGCTCGACGCCCGGGACGCCGGCTTCGACGTGCGGGTGCTCACCGACCTGACCGCGGGCGTCGGGGTCCGGACCACCGTCGACGCCCTGACGCGGCTGGCGGGCCGCGGGGTCGCGCTCACCACCTCCGCGGCGGTCTGAGCGGCACCCGGCGGTCAGGCGGTCACGCCGGGAGGGTGCGCCCGGTCGGCCCCGGTCAGCCCTGGTCGGCGCGCAGCGCGCCGGTCTCGCGGAAGGTGTCGGCGATCTGCTGCGCCTGCGCGGAGACCAGGCGGCGGTAGAGGTCGTAGGCCGAGTCCACGCGGTCGGGCAGGTCGCCACGGGCCCGCGCGAGCTGCCAGTCCCGCTTCGCTGCCGCGATGTCGCCGTTGGTGATCACCACCCGCGCCTCGTCCTCGTTCGCCATGGTTCGAGCATGCGTCCGATTTGCCCGTTTTGCGATAGTCCGTCGGGGTGAACGGGTCGTCTGCGGGGGTGAACTCGGGGCCGCGGCGCCCCTCCTGAGCCCCGGACCTGCGGCGTCCGGGGCTCTCCCCGGCCCGGGAGCCCGGGGGTCGGCCGCCCGCCGCCGCACGGGGTCGGCGCCGGGCGCGGGGGGCGTGCCCGGCTCCTGCCTTCGTCCTGCGGAGTGGGGGTCGCGCCTGGCACGCTGTGCTCCTGGGCATCCCCCGCCCAGGTGGGACCACCCCCCGGAGGACTGACGCGCATGAGGATCTGGCCCGGACGCCCCTACCCGCTCGGCGCGACCTACGACGGCAGCGGGACGAACTTCGCGGTGTTCTCCGGGGTCGCGGAGCGGGTCGAGCTCTGCCTGTTCGACGAGTCCGGGAACGAGACCCGGACGGACCTCCCCGAGGTGGACGCCTACGTCTGGCACGGCTACGTCCCGGCGCTGCAGCCCGGGCAGCGGTACGGGTACCGCGTGCACGGGCCCTACGACCCCGCCCAGGGCCACCGCTGCGACCCGGCCAAGCTGCTGCTCGACCCGTACGCCAAGGCCATCGACGGGCAGGTCGACGGCGACCCGTCCCTCTACTCGTACACGTTCGGTGACGAGGACGCCCGCAACACCGACGACTCCGCCGCGCACACCATGACCTCGGTGGTGGTGAACCCGTACTTCGACTGGGGGCACGACCGCCCCCCGCAGCACGAGTACCACGACTCGGTGATCTACGAGGCGCACGTGCGCGGCCTGACCCGGCTGCACCCGGCCGTGCCGGAGGACATGC
>DAMBCY010000519.1:0-2525 GCA_032056255.1 Cellulomonas sp.
GGGCGGCGACCGCCTCGTAGGTGAGCCGGCCGACGCCCATCCGCGCGAAGACCGTCTCCACGACCACGGACCCGGCGAGCAGGTTGCCGACGATCATCCCGACCATGGTGAGCAGGGGCAGCGACGCGTTGCGCAGGGCCGTGGCGAGCACGACCCGTGCGGTCGACGCCCCGCGGGCCCGCGCGACCTCGACGTACGGCTCGCCGAGGGTCGTCGCGAGGCCCCGGGACAGCAGCTGGGCGATGAAGGCCGAGGTCGGGACGGCGAGGGTCACGGCGGGCAGCACGAGCCCGCGCACGCCCGACTGGTCGAAGACGCCGACCCAGCCCAGCTGGAAGGCGAACAGCTGGGTCAGCAGGAGACCGACCCAGAACGTGGGGGCGGAGACCGCCACCGCGGGCAGCGAGAGCACCGCCTGCCGCACGGCCCGGTGCCGGGCCGTCACGCCGACCAGGGCGACGAGGAGGCCGGTGACCAGGGCCAGGGCGAAGGCGACCGAGGCCAGCAGCCCGGTCTGCCCGAGAGCGGAGGCCAGGAGCGAGGCGACGGGCTGGCCCCGCTGGATCGAGACCCCGAAGTCGCCCTGCGCGGCGTGGCCGAGCGCGGTGAGGTACTGGACCAGGACCGGCCGGTCGAGCCCGAGCTCCGCCCGGACCGCCGCGACGTCCCCGTCGTCCGCCCCCACGAACTCGGCGCCGCTGCCCGCCAGCATGATCTGCACCGGGTCGCTGGGCAGCAGGTACAGCACCACGAAGGCGACCGTGAACGCGGCCCACAGCACGCCGGCCCCCTGCAGCAGCCGGCGCACGACGTAGCGCGGCCAGTCCCGGCGGGCCGTCACCGTGCGCCGTCCAGCCACGCGTCGTAGAAGGACAGCTGCGCGCCCGGCTCCCACCGCACGCCCTGGACGGCGGGGTCGAGGGTGTGCACCGACGACTGCTCGGTGAACACGATGACCAGGTCGTTCGCCAGGATGTACTCCGCGGCCCGGTCGACGGCCGCCTGCCGCTCGTCCGGGTCGGTGGCGGCGGCCTGCGCGGCGAGGTGGTCGTCGAGCTCGGACGGCTGCAGGTGCAGCGGGTTGTTGCGCTCCGTCGAGAAGTGCATGGTGAGCGCGGCGGGATCGGCCCGGGTGAACCCGTAGGGGACGAAGTCGTAGTCCCCGCTGTCGAGGGCCGCGAGCATCTCCGCCCGGGAGACGTTGGTGATCGTCAGCTCGACGCCGATCCGCTTGAGCTGCTGGGCGACGAGCTCCTCGCGGTCGGTCCCGCCGGACTGCCCGTTGACCACCTCCACGGACAGCCGCAGGCCGTCCTTCTCCCGGATGCCGTCCTCACCGGGCACCCAGCCCGCCTCGTCGAGGATCTCGGCGGCCTCGACCTGGTCGGTGTAGATGTACTCGGAGAGGTCCGAGTAGTAGGGCGTGGTCGAGGACAGGATGCTGGTCGCGATGTTGTAGCGCGGCAGCAGCAGGGTGTCCTTGATCTCCTGCCGGTCGACGCCGATCTGGATGGCCCGGCGCACCGCCGGGTCGGACAGCACCGGCGAGGCGTTGTTGGTCAGGTACTCCGAGACCGTGCCCGGGTTGTTCGTGCTGAGCACGGTGTACCCGGCCTCGGACAGGGCGAGCTCGTCCTCCCGGGCGACGCCGTTGATGCCGTCGAGCTCGCCGGTGCGCAGCGCGCCCGAGCGCACCCCGGCCTCCGGCACGACCCGGAACACGATCTCGTCGAGGTAGGCGCGGCCGGTGTGGCCGGAGCCCGCCGCCGGCCAGTCGTAGTCCTCCCGCACCGCGAGCCGGACCTCCTGGGCGGGGGTGAAGCTCTCCAGGGTGTAGGCGCCGGAGCCGACGATGCCGCCGAGGCACCGCTCCTCCGCCGAGGTGGAGGTGTACGTGGCGGGGGCCAGCACGGCGAGGTTCACCGTGGACAGCTCCTGCAGGAAGCTCGCGTGCGGGGAGTCGAAGGTCACCCGCGCCCGGTCGTCGGCCAGGACCTCGGTGCCGGTGTAGCCGTCGAGGTAGCTGGACGCGTTGATGGCCTTGCCGCCGAGCGCGACCACCCCGTCCAGGAACGTCCGGAACGCGGTCGCGTCGAAGGCCTCGCCGTTGGAGAAGGTCACGTCGGTCCGGAACGTGAAGTCGAACCGGGTGGCGTCGTCGGCCACCTCCCAGGACGTCGCCAGCCACGGCAGGATCTCCCCGGTGTCGGGGTCGGCGTCGACGACGGAGTCCGCCACCTGGCGCAGGATGTCGCGCGAGGCCGTCAGGTCGGTCTGGTTCGGGTCGACGCAGATCGGGTCGCCGGAGATGCCGTACGTGAGGGACCCGCCCTCGGCGGCCTCGCCGGTCGGCGACGAGCTCGTCGGCCGGCCGGTGCCGGCACCGCCGTCGCCGCAGGCGCTCAGGGCGAGGGCCGCGGTGGCGGCGAGGGCGAGGCCGCGCGGGAGGAGGGGTCGGCGGGGCTGCGTGGTCACGGGGTGTCTCTTCTCGGTGGGGCCGGCGGGGTGCCGGACGGGCCGTCGGG
>DAMBCY010000520.1:0-2518 GCA_032056255.1 Cellulomonas sp.
GCCCGCGAGGTTGAGCACGCCCACGTTCTGGAGCCGCCCCTTGAGGATCGGCTGGCCGAGCATGAGGTCCTCGAGCTGCTTCATGTACCGGCGCACGCCGACCAGGGCCTCGCGGACCGAGTCCAGCGCGCCCGGCGGGATGTCCTGCGCCACACCGCCGGGGCGGATGTACGCGTGGTTCATCCGCAGGCCGGAGATGAGCTCGAAGATCCGCAGGATCTCCTCGCGGGCGGTGAAGCCGATCGTCATGATCGTCGTCGCGCCGAGCTCGTTGCCGCCGGTCGCGAGGCACACCAGGTGCGACGCGATCCGGTTCAGCTCCATCATCAGCACGCGGATCTCGCTGGCGCGCACCGGGATGTCGTCGGTGATGCCCAGCAGCTTCTCGACCGCCAGGCAGTAGGCGGCCTCCTGGAACAGCGGGGCGACGTAGTCCATGCGGGTGCAGAACGTCACCCCCTGGGTCCAGGTGCGGTGCTCCATGTTCTTCTCGATGCCGGTGTGCAGGTAGCCGATGCCCGCGCGGGCCTCGGTCACCGTCTCGCCGTCGATCTCGAGCATGAGGCGGAGCACGCCGTGCGTGGACGGGTGCTGGGGGCCCATGTTGACGACGATGCGCTGCTCGCCGAGCCGGGCGGCCTCCTCGGCGATGTCGGACCAGTCGCCGCCCGTCGCCTCGAAGGTGCGCAGCCCGATGGTCTCGTCGTCGGCGAGGTGCGCCGTGGCGTGGGGGGTCTGGGTGGTCACGAGTACTGCCTCCGCTGGTCGGCCGGCGGCACGGTGGCGCCCTTGTACTCCACCGGGATGCCGCCGAGCGGGTAGTCCTTGCGCTGGGGGTGCCCGGGCCAGTCGTCCGGCATCTCGATCCGCGCCAGGTCGGTGCGACCGGTGAAGACGATGCCGAAGAAGTCCCAGGTCTCGCGCTCGTGCCAGTCGTTCGCCGGGTAGACGTCGACCGTGGTGGGGATCGTGGCGTCACCCTCGGCGACGGCGACCTCCAGGCGCAGGCGCCGGCCGTGCGTGACCGACACCAGGTGGTAGACGGCGTGCAGCTCGCGGCCGGTGTCGTGCGGGTAGTGCACGCCGGACACGCCGAGCGACAGCTCGAACCGCAGGTCCTGGTCGTCGCGCAGGTGCCGCGCGACCTCGACGAGGTGCTCGCGCGCGATGTTCAGCGTGAGCTCGCCGCGGTCCACGACCACGGACTCCACCGCGTTCGCGGCGCCGGTGCCCGACGCGTCCAGCAGCTCGGTGAGGACGTCCACGACCTCGTCGAACCAGCCGCCGTAGGGCCGCTCGCTCGGGCCGGGCAGCACCACCGTCTGCACCAGGCCGCCGAAGCCCGAGGTGTCGCCGGTGCCGTGCACGCCGAACATGCCGTGCCGGACGTCGACGACCTCGAGCGGCAGCACCCGGGTGCCCACGTCGGCGGGCAGGTTCTGCGAGCCGGCCTCCAGGGCGGTCTCGGAGGTGGTCTGCGCCCCGGCGTCCGCCGTCGACGCGTCGCCGGCCTTCGCCGCCTGCGCGGCGTCCGCCTTCTCGTCGCTCATCGCAGCAGTCCCGTCATGTGCGAGGTGGGGGTGGCCTGCAGGGCGGCGGCCTCGACCTTGCGCGCGATCTCGGCGCGGTCGGAGCCCAGCGGCTCGTTCTTGATCTGCTGGTGCAGCTCGAGGACGGCGTTGAGGAACATCTCGGGCCGCGGCGGGCAGCCGGGCAGGTAGATGTCCACCGGCACGACGTGGTCGACGCCCTGCACGATCGCGTAGTTGTTGAACATGCCGCCGCTGCTGGCGCACACGCCCATGGACAGCACCCACTTGGGCTCGGCCATCTGGTCGTAGACCTGCCGCACCACGGGGGCCATCTTCTGGCTGACCCGGCCCGCGACGATCATGAGGTCGGACTGGCGCGGGGACGCGCGGAACACCTCCATGCCGAACCGCGAGATGTCGAACCGGGAACCGCCCGTCGCCATCATCTCGATCGCGCAGCAGGCCAGGCCGAACGTCACCGGCCACAGCGACGCCTTGCGCACCAGGCCCGCGAGCGTCTCGACGGACGTCAGCAGGAAGCCCGAGGGAGCCTCTTCGATACCCATGTTCAGTCCTCGTCCCACTCCAGGCCGCCGCGGCGCCACTCGTACACGAACGGCACCGTGATCAGCGCCAGGAAGCCCACCATCGCCACGAGGCCGAACACGGCGAGCTCGCCGAAGGACACCGCCCAGGGGTAGAGGAACACGACCTCGATGTCGAAGACGATGAACGTCATCGCGACCAGGTAGTACTTCACCGGGAAGCGGCCGCCGCCGACGGCGTGCGGGGTCGGCTGGATGCCGCACTCGTAGGCCTCGAGCTTCGCGCGGTTGTAGCGCTTCGGGCCCAGCACGGCGCTGGCGGCGAGGCCGCCGACCGCCAGGACGGCGGCGATCCCCATCATGACGAGGAGGGGGATGTACGGGTTGGTCATCGGTTGCTCTCCCGGTGGGGGGTGGAGTGCGGGCCGCAAGGTCGGGGCG
>DAMBCY010000521.1:0-2517 GCA_032056255.1 Cellulomonas sp.
CGGCCAGCAGCCGGTTCGCGGCCGAGGTCGGCCGCGCGTCGAGCAGCACGCCTTCGCCGATGACGATGCCCTCGTCCTGCACGTCCACCTCCGCTGCGCCACCGCCGTCCGCGGGCCGGGGACCCGCGTCCCTCCCGGGCTCCTGTGGCAGGGTATCGGGCGTGGACCTCGACGCCTTCTCCGCCGTGCGCCGGCCGTCCTGGGAGCGCCTGGACGAGCTGAGCCGCCGGCGGGTGCGCGACGGCGCGGAGGCCGACGAGCTCGTGCGCCTCTACCAGTCCGTCGCGACCGACCTGTCCACGGTGCGCTCGTCGGCGCCGGACCCCGAGACCCTCACCCGGCTGTCGCAGCTGCTCGCCCGGTCGCGCTCGGTGATCGCCGGCAGCCACGAGCCCGCCTGGCGCGACGTGCGGCGGTTCGTCGTCGTCTCCCTGCCCGCGGCGCTCTACCGCATCCGGTGGTGGACCGTGGGGGTGATGACGGCCTTCCTGCTGGTCGCCGTCGTCGCGGGCTGGTGGGTCGCGACCGACCCCGACGCCCTGGCGGCGATGGGCACGCCCGCCCAGCAGCAGACCTACGTCGACGACCTGTTCGTCTCCTACTACGACCCCGGCGTCGGGTTCGCCGCGGTCGTCTGGACCAACAACGCCTGGATCGCGGCGCTCTGCATCGGGATCGGCATCTCCGGCATCGGCCCGGTCTACGTCCTGCTGCAGAACGCCGTCAGCATCGGATCGATCGGCGGCATGATGTCCGCCCACGGCAGCCTCGACGTGTTCCTCACGCTCATCGCCCCGCACGGGCTGCTGGAGCTGACCTCGATCTTCGTCGCCGGGGCCGCCGGGCTGCGCCTGTTCTGGACCTGGGTCGACCCCGGCGGCCGTCCCCGCTCGCGGGCGCTCGCCGAGGAGGGCCGCGCGCTGGTCACCGTCGCGATCGGGCTGGTCGGGGCGCTCGCGCTGTCCGGGCTGGTCGAGGGCTTCGTGACCGGGTCGACGCTGCCCTGGTGGCTGAAGATCGTCGTCGGCGCGATCGCGCTGGCCGCGTTCTGGACGTACACGATCGCGCTCGGACGGCGCGCCGTGCGCGACGGCGAGACCGGCGACCTCGCGGAGGACGCGGCGGGGTACGCGGTGGCCGTCGCGGCCTGAGGCCGGCGGGCGCGTCCCCGGCCGAGGTCGGGGGTTCCGCCGCGGGCGCGGTGTGTCGCGGCGGCGTGTCGTCCGGAACCGTCGACCTCGGCGTCCGCGGGGGGCTACGCGGCGGTGGCTGGGCGGCGCCGTCCCTTCCTGCGCCCGGTGACGTGCACCAGGAACGCCAGCACCCCCGCCGCGGCGCCGAGGTAGCCGGCCCGGGTCGTCCACCAGTCCCAGGTCCACGGCTCCGGCAGCGCCTCGCCGACGCCCAGCAGCACGACGCCCGCGACCGCGAACATCGCGGTCAGGTGCCAGAGGTACAGCCCCATCGACCGCGCGCCGGCCCACCGGACCACGCGCGAGCGCCCGGCCCACCGGGCGAGGGCGTCCCGGAGCAGCAGCGCACCGGCGACCTGCGCCACCGCGAACCCGACGACCGGGGCGGTCGGGGGCGCGAGGTTGGAGATCGCGTCCCCGGGCATCCCGATGAGCGACACCGGGTAGGGGCCGACCGCGAGCAGCAGCGCGGTGGCCGCGAGGCCGCCGGCGGCGAGCAGCCCGAGCGTGACGCGCTCGGACCGCCGCGCGGCGGGGGACGTCCCGGGGCGGCGGACCCGGCGCCCGGCGTAGACGAGCCCGCCGGTGAACGGGACCGCCCACACCAGCAGCAGGTTCGGCCAGCCGGGCACGGGGAGCTCGTCGGAGAACCGCAGCAGGTCGACGACCACCGGCAGCACGGTCCCGACGACCAGCACGGGGGCGGCGCCCCACCGGCGCAGCGCCCGCAGCAGCAGGGGCGCGAGCGCGAGCAGCCCGACCTGCACCGCCAGGAACCACAGCGGCTGCGGGACGATCCGCGCGACCCGGTCGACGGCGACCGACGGGACGCCCAGCCACGGCAGGGCGACCAGCGCCACGGCCCACACCCCGGCGAACACCGCGACGGGCCGGACCATGCGCAGCAGCCGCATCCCGGCGAACCGCCAGCCGGGCTGGTCGGGGTGCCGCGCGAGGTCGTACCGGGCGGCGGCGCCGGCGGCGAAGAACAGCAGGGGCAGGGGCTGCAACCACGTGAGCAGCCAGGCGCCGCCGTGCGACAGGGCGTTGCCGACCACGAGGCTCTCGCCGTCCCAGGTCGCCTCGACCATGAGCCAGTGCAGGGCGACGACCAGGAGGATGCCCACCGCGCGGACCCCGTCGACGAACGGGTCCCGGGGCGCGCGGCGCGGCGAGGCGGCGCGGACGAGGGTGTTCGACTCCCCCGCGACACCCGCCGGACCCGCGGCACCCGCGGCACCCGCTGTGCCCGGCGCCCCGGCAGCGCCCGTCCTCGGGGCCGGGCGGGCGACGGGGCTCGGGCGGGCGGGGCGGGCGCGACGGG
>DAMBCY010000522.1:0-2515 GCA_032056255.1 Cellulomonas sp.
GTCATCGCCGGGATGGAGCGCAAGGCCACCTGGATCCACACAGACGCGTTCGCGAAGCCCCTGGTCCAGGACCGGTTCGACGCCATCCTGGCCTCGTTCTCCGAGGGATGACGCGCATCGCGGAGCGGCGGTGCGCGTACTCCCCTTCCATCGGGCTGTCGCCCTGCACCCTCGCGGTTCCTCGAGGTCCACCAGGTCCCGCCGATCGCTCAGGGCGCGGTGTGCTCCTCCGCGCCAGCCGAGAGCCCCGCCCAGAGATCCGTCAGGTGCCGATCGACGAGGGACGCGACGCTCTGCATCGCCGCATCGAGGTCGACACCACCAGGATCGATCAGGGCCTGCAGGTGCAAGCCGGTCGCCGCCCCGCTCAGGGCCGCTGCAATCGCACGCTCTCGTCCGACGGCCGCCTCGGCGTCGACACCCGGGGGACGCTGCGCGCGCAACCAGCGCTCGAGGCCCTCGCGCTGCTGCTGCAGGAACTCCTGGTACTGCTGGTGCACGGCGCCGCTGCTGTTCATCGCTTCCGTCAGCACCATGAAGATCATCGCGGAGGTGCCGCTGCTCGCCTGGATCCAGGCGACATAGTCACGGAAGAGCCGGGCGAGCGTGGGCGGGGCGCCCTCGTACTGTCCTGGGCCCATGAACCGGTCCATGGAGCGAGCGAAGACCGCCATCACCAGGCCGTCCTTGTTCTTGAAGTGCCACGGGATGCTGCCCCTGCTGATCCCTGCCCGCTCGGAGATGTCGACGAACGACGTCCGCTCGACGCCACGCTCGGCGAAGAGCGACTCGGCCGCGTCGAGGATGCGGCGGCGGCTCTCGTCGCCGATCTCCTGGATGCGGCTCTGGCCCCCGGAAGTCACATGGGAGATCCTAACGACGCCATCGTCACGCCCCGGCCGGGCAGCGCCAAGAGTGGCGCCGCACCGCCGCGGCGTGTCGGGGCGGGGTCGGCCGCTTCGCGGTCGCGCGCGATGGTGGGTCAGCGCCAGGCCGAGGCACGGTCACCGCCGCCGCACGGGCGGCGACGCACGACCTCGACGTCGGGCGTGATCTGCGGACGCGCGTCGGGGTCACGGGAGATCAGCGCCCGTCCGCCCGCCGAGGCCGGCGCTGCCTCGATGGTGGCGGCACCGGGGTCCAGGCGGCCGCTGAGCGTTGCTCGCGGTCATGCCGGAATCCCGTCCCGCAGGGCGCGCGCAAGGCCGGGTGCCAGCGGCAGGCGCGGGATCAAGGTGGCCTGTAGCGCGTGGTACACGTCGGGCTTGCCGGGCCACACCGTCGCGGCGGGCTGGTTGCCAGGGTCGAGCTCGTGGTGCCACGACCCGTCCTGCCGATCGATCAGATGCCGCTCGGCGAAGTCCCACCACGTGGCGTACCAGGCGGCGTACCGCTCGTGGCGCGTGCGGACGGGCGGAGGTCGTGCGGTCGTCGTCACGTCTCGGGTCCTTCTGGAGGCTCGGGTATCGAGCCGTCCTTCTGGTCGGGGCGGCCGATGAACCAAGGAGATCGGTGCGGGCGCCGGTGCTGCCGCGGCCTCACCGGGCGAGGTCAGGCGCCGGCGTACGAGCCGACGGCGAGGTCGGAGAGCTCGAAGCCCTCCGGCAGGTCCGAGACCGTGATGGTGCGGGCTTCCCCCGGCCGCAGGTCGAGGTAGTTGTCGTCGAAGCGGGCCGTGGGGTGCGTGGCGGTGACGCGCACGAGGTAGGTGAAGGTGTCCGTCGACACCACGACCTCCGCGGTGGTCGGCCCCGTCTTCTCGATCTGCGTGCGCAGGACGGGAGCGGACAGCGGCAGGTCCTTGATCTCCCCGAAGAACGTGCGGTTGGCGGGGAACACCTGCTCGACGCTCTCCACCCACGCGTAGCGCCCGGCCGCGCGCTCGTCCTCGGCGAGCGTGCGTGACCACACGGCCGACGACTCGCCGGCGGCGAGGATCACCGGTACGCGCTCGGACCAGCGGTCCGGGCCGGCGGCGTCGCCCAGCGTCACGGCAGCCTCCGTCGACACCGCGGCCGGCGTGCTGTTGGAGACCCACAGCTCGAGCGCGTCGCCCTCGAGCCGGAAGCTGGCCAGCACGGGCGCGAACGCCCGCTTGGCGGCGTAGTACGCGGCCTTGGGCACGGTGTCGTAGTCGACGACCGACCAGCTGAAGCCGGGCCAGACGTCGTTGAACTGCCACACGAGCGTGCCGCTGCAGTGCGGCTGACGTCGCCGGTAGTGCTCGATGCCGAACTTCAGGCCCTCGGCCTGCGAGGCCATCGTGAAGTCGACGTAGTGCTCGACGTCGCGCGGCAGGCCCGTGACGATCTCCAGGACGGTCTCGTGCTTGTCCTTCGGGTGGTCCTTGTTGTGCGCGTCGAACGACTCGCTGTGCAGCGACAGCTCGTCCGCCGGGATCCAGCGCTCCAGCGTGGACAGCACGGGCGCGGCGTGGATGCCGAACTCGCTGATGAACTTGCCGCGGTCGTTGGCGTACCGGCGGTAGTGGCGGGCCTCGCCCAGCGACGTGTAC
>DAMBCY010000523.1:0-2481 GCA_032056255.1 Cellulomonas sp.
GTCAACCAGGTGCTCGTGATCCTGTACGCCCTGCTCGGCCTGTCCGTGGTGATCGCGGTGCTCGGGATCGTCAACACCCTGGCGCTGTCCGTGATCGAGCGGACGCGGGAGATCGGGCTGCTGCGGGCGGTCGGGCTCGGGCGGTTGCAGCTCGCCGGGACCGTGATGATCGAGTCCGTGCTCACCGCGGTGTTCGGCACCGTCGTCGGCCTGGCGGTCGGGGTCGGCCTGGCGTCCACGCTGCCCAGCGTCTACGCCGACGAGGGCCTGTCGACGCTGGTGATCCCGTGGGGCAGCCTGGTCGGGATGCTGGTGCTCGCGGTCGTGGTCGGGGTGCTGGCCGCGGTGTGGCCCGCCACCCGGGCGGCCCGGATGAAGGTGCTGGACGCCGTCAGCTACGAGTGAGGACCCATCCGTCCGGGCCGGCCAGCGCGTCGGCCCGGGCGGGCCCCCACGTCCCCGGCTCGTACGGCTCCGGCGCGGGCCGGCCGGGACCGAGCAACGGCGCGAACGCCGCCCACGCGGCCCGCAGGCCCTCCGGGGTGGTGAACAGCGTCCGGTCGCCCACCAGCACGTCGTGGAGCAGCGACGCGTAGGCGGACAGCGGTTCGCCGGGCGACACGTCGTCCAGGGCCAGCGAGGCCGTCCCGGTGGCCAGCCGCAGGTCCGGACCGGGTCGCTTGACGGTGGTGGTGATGTCGATCGCGCCGTCGCCGGCCAAGGACAGGCCGATCAGCCCCGGGCCGGCGGGCTCGCCGAACAGCACGTCCGGCGTCCGGAGCACCAGCGTCACGCGCTGCGCCGAGACCGCCAGGCGCTTGCCGGTCCGCAGCAGGAACGGCACCCCGCGCCAGCGGTCGTCGTCCACCCACAGCCGCGCCGCCACGAACGTGTCCGTCGTCGAGCCGTCGGCCACGTCCTCGAGGTCCCGGTACCCCGTGTACTGCCCCAGCACGACGTCCTCGGCCGGGTCCAGGGGGCGGAACCGGGCGATGACCGCCTCGCGGGCCGCCGCCAGGTGCGCCGCGTCGAGCTTCGCCGGCCGTTCCATGGCGACCTCGGCCGCGACCTGGAACAGGTGCGTCACCAGCATGTCCAGCGCCGCGCCGGTGGCGTCGTAGAACTCCGCCCGCTCCGCCACGTCGAGCGTCTCCGGCACGTCGATCTGCACCTGCTCGACGTGCTCGCGGCTCCACACGCCCCCGAACAGCTCGTTGGCGAACCGCAGCACGTGCAGGTTCTGGGTCGCCTCCTTGCCGAGGAAGTGGTCGATGCGGAACACCTGCTCCTCGTCGAGCGCCTCGTGCACCAGCGCGTCCAGCTCGGCGAACGACTCCGGCGACGTGCCGTACGGCTTCTCGTAGACCACCCGGACGCCGGTCGTGAGGTCGTGGGCGCGCAGGGCGCGGGTGGTCGGCGCGAACGCCGACGGCGGCACGGCGAGGTAGTGCACGACGGTCACGTCGCCGTCCGCGTCGTCCCCGGCGAGGTCACGCCGGGCGCGGGCGACCGCCGTCACCAGCGCCCCGGGGTCGTCCTCGGTGCAGGTCGTCGCGTAGCGCACGTGCCCGTCGAGAGCGCCGGCGCGGTCCGGGTCGTCGTGCTCGCGCAGCGCGTCCCGCACCAGCGCGGCGAGCCCCTCGTCGGACTCCTCGTGGCGACCCGTGCCGAGCACCAGCCACCGCCCGGGGAGCAGCCCGCCGCGGGCGAGCGCGGCCAGGCCGGGGTAGACGAGACGGCGCGCGAGGTCGCCCCGGGCACCGTGCAGGACGATCAGGACCGGGGTCTCGGGGACGGTCATGCGCGGCCCGTCAGAGCGCCGGCGGGTCCGGGCGCTCCGTGTGCCGGGTCGGCGGGTGGTCCGTGCCCTCGCGCTTCTGCTGCTCCAGGAAGTCGCGGGCCTTGTCGGTCGCCCGGTCGATCTTGGCGTCCGTGGAGTCGGAGGTCCGCGACTTCACCGCGTCCGCCGCCTTGTCGATCGCACCGGCGATCTTGTCCTCGTTGCCGGCCACGGCCTTCTTGGCCCTGTCGACGAAGTCCCCGATGCCCATGACCGTGCTCCTGTCCGGTGGGTCGCTTCCCTGACCCGTCCGAGTCAACGGCCCCGTGCACCACCGCGCAACCGCACCCGGCCGGCCCGCTCCGCTCCGCCGCTGACCACCCGAGCACCGCGGGGGCCGAGGGTGGGCGGGGTGCCCGGGTCGCCCCGCCGGCGCGGCTCGGGGTGCGGACGCCGGGTGAAGGTCCGGTGCGTCCGGTGCCCGTCGGCCCGCGGGTCGCAGCCGCGCCTCGTACCCTCGGGGCGTGACCAGCACCCCGGACACCTCCGAGACCCTCGACGCGCCGCGCGCCCCCCGCCCCCGCCGCCGGCGGGTCGGCTGCGTGGTCGGGCTGACCACCGCGGTCGTGGTGCTCGTCGGTGGGACGGTGCTGGCCGAGCGCGTGACCCGCTCGATCGCGGAGGACGTCGCGGTCGACGCC
>DAMBCY010000524.1:0-2479 GCA_032056255.1 Cellulomonas sp.
CAACATGCGCGCGCCCGCCAGCGCGCAGCGCATCAGGGAGACCATCGAGCCGGTCGTGGCCGCCGCCGGGCTGTGGCTGGAGGACGTCGAGCTCGCGCGGGAGGCCGGCCGGCCGGTGGTCCGCGTCGTGGTCGACGCCGTCGAGGACGCCGACCGACCGGTGGACCTGGACGGCGTCGCGGAGGTGTCCCGGACCGTGTCCGCGGCGCTCGACGACCTGGACGGCCTGCCGGACCGCTACTCCCTCGAGGTGTCCTCCCGCGGAGCCACCGCGCCCCTGACCGCCCGCCGGCACTACACCCGCGCCATCGGGCGGCTCGTGGTGCTGACGCTCGCCGACGGCGGCACGCTGTCCGGGCGGCTGGTCGACGTGGAGCGGGCGGGTGCCGCCGCCGAGGACGCCGTGGTCGTGACCCCCGTGACGCCGGGGCTCAAGGGCCGGCCGGCGAAGACCGGCGACCCGGTGCGGGTCCCGCTCGCGCAGGTGCGCGACGGCCGCGTCGAGGTCGAGCTGGTGAAGGACGAGGACGAGAAGGGCCGCGCCGCCGACGGGGCGGCCGGCGGGCCAGACGGCCGGGAGGACTGACGTGGACATCGACATGCAGGCGCTGCGGCTCATCGAGCGCGAGCGCGACATCAGCCTGGACGTCCTGGTCTCGGCCATCGAGCAGGCGCTGCTCTCGGCGTACCACCGCACGCCGGACGCGCACCAGGACGCCCGGGTCGAGCTGGACCGGCGCAGCGGGCACGTGACCGTGTGGGCGCGCGAGCGCACCGTGGTCCCCGCGCCGGACGCCACGGGTGCGGACGACGACGGCTCCGTGACCGCGGTCCCGCCGACGACCACGGTCACCGGCCCCGAGTTCGACCACACCCCCGCGGGCTTCGGCCGCATCGCGACGGCCACGGCGCGCCAGGTCATCGTGCAACGGCTGCGGGACGCCGAGGACGACCAGGTGCTCGGCCAGTTCCGCGGCAAGGAGGGCGAGGTCCTCGGCGGCGTCATCCAGCAGGGCCGCGACCCGCGGGTCGTGCTGGTCGAGGTCGGCGGCACCGAGGCGGTGCTGCCCGCGCACGAGCAGGTGCCCACCGAGGACTACGTGCACGGCGAGCGGATCCGCGCGCTGGTGCTCGACGTGTCGCGCGGCGCCAAGGGTCCGCAGATCACGCTCTCGCGAACGCACCCCAACCTCGTGCGCAAGCTGTTCGAGCTGGAGGTCCCGGAGGTCGCCGACGGCAGCGTCGAGATCACCGCGCTGGCCCGCGAGGCGGGGCACCGCACCAAGATGGCCGTCCGGTCGACCGTCGCGGGCCTCGGGGCCAAGGGCGCCTGCATCGGTCCGCTCGGGTCCCGGGTGCGCGCGGTGATGGCGGAGCTGCACGGCGAGAAGATCGACATCGTCGACCACTCGGACGACCCGGCGGAGATGGTCGCGCACGCGCTGTCGCCCGCCCGGGTGCTCTCCGTCACGGTCGTGGACCCGGCGGCGCGCGCGGCCCGCGTGGTCGTGCCGGACTACCAGCTGTCGCTCGCGATCGGCAAGGAGGGCCAGAACGCCCGGCTCGCCGCGAAGCTGACCGGCTGGCGCATCGACATCCGCTCCGATGCGCAGGACGCGCCGGACACGGCGGGTGCGGCGGCGGGCTCCGCCCCGGCCCCGGGCGGCCACGGGGAGGGCGTCGTCCGAGGTGAGGGGTGAGCCGGCACGCGGACGCACCGGGCGCCCCGGCGCCCCGCGGGTCGAGAGTGCCGGCCACGCGCGCTAGACTGCACGAGGCTGGGCCGGAAGCCCGGTTCTCCTCGCCGAGCAGGCGCACCCCCGACCTCCAGGCCGCGGATCCGGATCCGGACCCCGTGGCGCAGGTCGTCGTGGGTCCGCTGCGCACGTGCGTGGGGTGCCGAGCGACCGGTCCGAGGTCGGTCCTGCTGCGCGTGGTGGCGGCGACGACGGACGCGGGTGATCCCGCGGTCGTGGTCGACGTGCGCCGGGCGCTGCCGGGCCGGGGGGCGTGGCTGCACCCCGAGCCTCGTTGCCTCGAGCTCGCCGAACGCCGTCGTGCGTTCCCGCGGGCCCTGCGACTCGCAGGGCCGCTGGACACGTCCGCGGTGCAGGCGCACCTCGGGACGACGTGAGGCGAGACCGCCGCCGGGTCGCACGGCCCGGTGGCAGGAGCACCGTCGACATGGGAAGCGGGTCGAGAGCCGATGGCTGCCCGATGAGCACGCACCGATGAGTACCCAGCGATGAGTACCCGGCACTAACGACGGTCCGACCCTGTCCGGGCGGACCGAGACAGGGAGAGATGTGGCCAAGGTCCGCGTCTACGAGCTCGCCAAGGAGCTCGGAGTCGACAGCAAGACCCTCATGACCAAGCTGAACGAGCTCGGTGAGTTCGTCCGCTCGGCGTCCTCGACGATCGAGCCGCCGGTCAGGCCGGGTCCGGCGCCCAGCGAGCCGACGAGCGCCTTGTCGACGTG
>DAMBCY010000525.1:0-2467 GCA_032056255.1 Cellulomonas sp.
GCCGCCCGCGCGGCCAGGCGTGCGGGCGACGCGCGCCGCGCCCTCGGCGACGAGGGCCTCGCCGCGCTCGGGCTGGCCGCGGCCGCGGGGCTGGGCGCCGCGGACCGGATGCTGACCGACCTGCTCGGGGAGCGCGGCCCGGCGCTGGTCGGTCGGCTGCGGGACCGGCTCGCCGAGCACGCCGCCGCGCAGGTCGAGCGGGAGCGCGCCGCCGTGGCGACGGTGCTCGACCGTCCCGAGCTCCAGCCGGACGCGGCGTCGCTGCTGCGGCTCCGGCTCGCCGTCCTCAAGGGGCTGACATGACCGACGCCGACGACCACCCCGCGCCCGCCGCGGCGCCGCCCGCGGCAGAGCCGGCCGCGGCAGAGCCGGCCGCCGGCGAGCCGCACGGCGACACCGTCGCCCTGACCCGGCGCCTCGCGCGCCTGGAGGAGGCGCTCGTCGTCGGCGGCGACCGGATCGCCCCGGCCGCGGCGAACCGGGTGCGCGAGATCGGCGAGCACGTGCGGGCCCGCCTCGCGCTCGGCGTCGACCACACGGTCGTCGCGCTGCTCGGCGGCACCGGCTCCGGCAAGTCCAGCCTGTTCAACGCGATCTGCGGCTTCGACTTCGCCGAGGTCGGCGTCAGGCGGCCGACGACCGCCGAGGCCGCCGCCTGCGTCTGGGGGACCGAGGGCGACGCGCTGCTCGACTGGCTGGAGGTGGACCCCGACCGGCGGATCGAGCGGGAGAGCGCCCTGGACGGCGACACCGAGGCGCCGCTGCGCGGTCTCGTCCTGCTGGACCTGCCCGACCACGACTCCATCGAGCCCGCGCACCGGGCGGCCGTCGACCGGCTGCTGCCGATGGCCGACCTGCTCGTCTGGGTCGTCGACCCGCAGAAGTACGCCGACGACGCGCTGCACTCCGGGTACCTGCGCCGGCTCGTGGGACACGAGGGCGCGATGCTCGTCGTGCTCAACCAGGCCGACACCGTGCCGCCGGAGCAGCGCGGCGCGCTCGTCGCGGACCTGGAGCGGCTGCTGGTCGAGGACGGCCTCGTCGGGGTCGAGGTGCGGACCACGTCCGCGCGCACCGGGGACGGGGTCGCCGAGATGCGCGACGCCCTCGCGGGGGTCGTCGCCCGGCAGAGCCTCGCCGCCCGGCGCGCGTCCGCGGAGATCGCCGACGCCGCGCGGCTGGTCGAGGCCGAGGTGGCCCGGTCCGAACCGGCGGACGACGCCCTCGACGTCAGCCCCGTCGCGCTCACGCTCGCGCAGGCCGCCGGTCTGCCCGCCATCGCGGACGCCGTCGCCGCCGTCGTGCGGGGCAGCGAGGACCCGGTGCCGTCGTTCGTCTCCGTCCAGCCCGGCGCGGTCGCGCTCGCGCGCGGGCAGTGGGCCGACAGCGTGACCGCGCGGCTGCCACGACGCTGGGCGGAGGCCGTCCGCGGGGGGCTCGCGGACACCGACGCGATCCGGTCGGCCGCGGACGAGGCGCTGTCCCGCGTCGCCGTCGTCGCGCGTCGCTCCGGCCTCGCCGCGACGCTGTTCGTGTCCGCCTTCGTGCTCGGCGTCGCCGCGGTCGTGTCCGCGGCGGTCGGCGGCGGTCTGGCGCTCGGGAGCGGCGGCCCGGCCGGCGCGCTGCGGCTCGCGTGGCCGCTCGCGCTCGGGCTCGCGGTGCTCGCCGTGGTGGGCACCGTGCTGGCCGGGCGGGCTCGGCGGTCGGCCGCCGTGAAGCGGGCCGAACGGGTGCGGCACGACGGGCGCACCGCGCTCGAGGGCGTCGCCGAGCGGTGCCTCGCCGCGCCGACGCGGGCCGTGCTCGCCGACCACCGGCGCGTGCGCGAGCTGGTCGCGGGGGCGCGGTCCACACCGGAGGCGTGACCCCGCGCGGGGGCTCGGCTCGTGACCCCGGAGCGGCCCAGCGCGTGAGCGCGGTGCAGGTTGCAGAGTGAGCGCGGCGCTCTGTGCCGGGTGAGCGCGGTGCGCTCCGCCGCGTGATCGTCGCGCCCTCCGCCGCGTGATCGTCGCGCCCTCCGCCGCGTGATCGCGGGGCGCCGAGTCCTCCACAGGCGCCGATCGCGTGCGTCGTCCCCAGGAGCGGCCCGACCCGGCTGCGCGCCGTCCCGCCGGGCGGACACCCTCGTCACCACGGCGGCCCGACCGGGCGCCGACGGAGACGGGGAGGACGCATGGCGATCAACGAGATCGGGCTGACGGTGGTCGGGTGGGCGGGTAGCGAGCCCACGCTCTACCTGCGGGAGGACGGGCAGGTGCCGTTCGCGAAGTTCCGGCTCGCGAGCACGCCCCGGGTGTACGACCGGGCGCAGGACGCGTTCGTCGACGGCCCGACCAGCTGGTTCACCGTCAAGGCGTTCCGGTCGCTGGCGCAGAACGTCACCGCGAGCATCCGCCGCGGGGACCCGCTGGTGGTGCACGGCCGCGTGCGGCTCGTGGACTGGGTCACCCCCGACGGGCACACCCGG
>DAMBCY010000526.1:0-2452 GCA_032056255.1 Cellulomonas sp.
CGACCCGCTGGAGCTGGCCGCCGGAGAGCTCGGCGGGGCGGCGGCGGGCGTGCTCGGCGGGCAGCCCGACGTGGCCGAGGAGCTCCTCGACGCGGGCGGCCCGGGAGCGCCGGTCACCGAGCCCGAACGCACGGAGCGGCTCGGCGATCGAGCGACCGACGGTGAACCGGGGGTCCAGCGAGGTGTACGGGTTCTGGTACACGATCTGCACGCGGCGCCGCAGCTCGCGCAGGGCGCCGCCGCGCAGGTCGGTGACGGGCGCGCCGTCGAGCAGGACCTGCCCGCCGTCCGGCGGCGTGAGCCGGGTGAGCAGGCGGGCCAGCGTCGACTTCCCCGAGCCCGACTCGCCGACCACGCCCAGCGTCCCCCCGCGCGGCACCGCGACGTCGACGTCCTGGACCGCGTGCAGCGGGCTGCCGCCGCGGCCGCGGAAGGTCTTGTGCAGCCCGGTCCCGCGCAGCAGGACCGGTGCGGTCGCCGGGTCGAGCACCCGGTCGGTCGCGCGGACCGGCCGCACCCGCTGCTCGGCGGCGTCGTGCACCAGGCGCCCGTGGTCCAGCCGGGGGACGGCGTCGACCAGCATCCGGGTGTAGGCCGCCGCGGGCCGTGCCAGGAGGCGCTCCGCCGGTCCCTGCTCGACGACCTCGCCCTGCTCGAGGACGACGACCCGGTCCGAGCGGTCGGCGGCGACGCCGAGGTCGTGCGTGATGAGCAGCACCGCGACGCCGAGGTCGGCGCGCAGCTCGTCGAGGTGGTCGAGGATCTGCCGCTGCACCGTCACGTCGAGCGCGCTGGTGGGCTCGTCGGCCACCACGACCCGCGGGGCGGGGGCCAGCGCCGCCGCGATCAGCACGCGCTGGCGCAGGCCGCCGGACAGCTCGTGCGGGTACTGCCGGGCGCGGCGCGCCGGGTCGGGGATGCCGACCCGGTCCAGCAGCCCCAGCACCCGCTCGCGCAGCGCGGCGCCGCCGACGGTGCGGTCGTGCACCCGCACGGCCTCGGCGACCTGGCGGCCGACGGGGCGCGTCGGGTCGAGCGACGCGGTCGGGTCCTGCGGGACGAAGGCGATCTCCCTTCCCCGGACGGCGCGCCACTGCCGTTCGCCGAGCCCGAGCAGCGGACGGCCGTCGAGCGCGATCCGCCCGCGCAGGGCCACGCCCGGGCCGAGCAGGCCGAGCACGGCGCGCGCGACGGTGCTCTTCCCCGACCCGGACTCGCCGACGACCGACACCAGCTCACCGGCCTCGACGGTCAGGGACACGCCGCGGACGGCGTGCACGGCGCCCGACGGGCCCCGGCCCCGGTAGGTCACGTGCAGGTCCTCGACCTCGATCAGCGGCACGGCGCGGCCCATGGTCAGCGTCCTTCCAGGTGGCGGGCGATCCGGTTGGCCGACAGCACGACGGCGGCCACGACCAGGCCGGGGAAGGTCGTCATCCACCAGCCGGACGTCAGGTAGTCCCGGCCCTCGGCCACGAGCGCGCCCCACTCCGGGGTGGGCGGCTGGGCGCCGAAGCCGAGGAACGACAGGGAGGAGATCGCCAGGATCGCGGTCCCGAACTCCAGGGCGGCGAGCGCGAGCACGGGACCGGCCGCGTTCGGCAGCACGTGCGCCAGGACCGTGTACGCGCGCCGGGAGCCCACGGCGTGCGACGCCTCGACGTAGCCGGACGTGGCGACCCGCAGCGTCTCGGCGCGCATCACGCGCGCGAAGCCGGCGATGCTGGACACCCCGACCGCGATGGCGACGTTCATCGTGCCGAAGCCCAGGGCGGTGACCACCGCCAGGGAGAGCAGCAGGCCGGGGACGGCGAGCATCACGTCCACCAGGCGCATGAGCACGTCGTCCACCCCGTGCCCGACGAACCCGGCGACCAGCCCCACCAGGGCGCCGACGACCAGGCCGACCAGCACGGCGACCAGCGTGGCCCGCAGCGTCAGCCCGGCGCCGTGCACGACGCGGGCGTACACGTCCCGCCCCAGGTTGTCCGTGCCGAACAGGTGCGCGCGGCCCGGCCCCTGGAGGAAGTCGGCGGGGACGCCGTCGACCGGGTCCTGCCCGGCGAACGCGCCGGGCGCGAACGCCCAGCCGACGACCAGGGCGATCACCAGCCCGGACAGCACGAGCGTCGGGCGGCGCAGCACGTCGAGCACGGCGGCGGCGACCCGGCCGCCACCGGTCCGGGCCCCGCGGGCGGGCACGGCCGGCCGGCGGGCGTGGTCCAGGGTCGCGGCGCTCACACCCCCACCTCCGCGACCGGCGACCCGGCGACCGGCGACCCGGGGACCGGGGCGCGACCCGGCGCGCGGCGGCGCACCAGGGTGATGCGCGGGTCGAGCACCGGGTAGACCAGGTCGACGAGCAGGCTGATGACCACGAACAGCGCCGCGGCCAGGACCACCACGCCCATCACCACCGGGATGTCCTGGGCGGTGACCGCCTCGTAGGTGA
>DAMBCY010000527.1:0-2450 GCA_032056255.1 Cellulomonas sp.
CGGCCGTCGTCGGTGACCTCCACGACCACCTGGCCGGACGCGTGGTACGCCCGCAGGGTCAGCACGCCCTTGGTGGCCTTGCCCGCGGCCGTCCGCTCCTCGGCCGACTCGATGCCGTGGTCCACCGCGTTGCGCACCAGGTGCGTCAGCGGGTCCTTCACGGCCTCCAGCAGGCTGCGGTCCAGCTCGGTGTCGCCGCCGACCAGCTCCAGCTGCACCTCGCGGTGGCACGCCGCCGCGACGTCGCGGACCATGCGCGGCATCTTCGACCACAGGTGCTCGATGGGCTGCATGCGGGTCTTCATGACCCCCTCCTGCAGCTCGCCGGCGATGAGGTTCAGGCGCTGCGCGGAGCGGGCGAGGTCGACGTCGTCGGTGCCCGTCGCGAGGCGGCTGATCTGGTTGCGGGCCAGGACCAGCTCGCCGACCTGGCGCATGAGGGCGTCGAGCAGGTCGACGTCCACCCGGATCGACGCGTCGGCGGCGCCGGCGCGCAGGGAGCCGAGCTCCTCGGCAGGCGGGGCCGCGGCCGCCTGGGGGGCGGGGAGCGCGGAGGTCGGGAGGGCAGGGGCGGGCGGTGCCGGGCTCGCCGCGGCCGGCGGTGCCGGGGCGGGCTCCGGCGGGACGGCCGGGTCCGCCGGGGTCGCCGGAGCTGCGGGGGCGG
The DNA here is from genome assembly GCA_032056255.1 of Cellulomonas sp. Taxonomy (GTDB): domain Bacteria; phylum Actinomycetota; class Actinomycetes; order Actinomycetales; family Cellulomonadaceae; genus Cellulomonas. The sequence continues at coordinate 665 of DAMBCY010000527.1, forward strand.
GGGCGCCGATGGCCCGCGCCGGGACGACGGGCCCGGGGGCCGGGACGGGCACGACGGGCTGCGGGGCCGGGACGGCCTCGGCTGCGGCGGCCTGCGCGGTGGCGGGTCCCGGGGTCGTGACCGGCGTCGTCGTGGGGTCGGTCGACTGGATGACCTCGATCGCCGCGATCACCGCGTCGATCTCCACCCCGCCCTCGGTGCCGTCCACCTCGATGGCCCGCAGGATGTCGCGGACCGTGTCCACCAGCCGCAGCAGCACGTCGGTGGTCGCCTGGTCCATCGACCGGCGCCCGTCGCGCAGCTCGACCAGCAGGTTCTCCCCCGCGTGCGCGACCCGCTCCAGGCGCGAGAACGCGAGGAACCCGCTGGTCCCCTTGATCGTGTGGATCGTCCGGAACACGCTCCCGATGAGCGCGCGCGAGCCCGGCTCGCTCTCCAGGGCCACCAGGTCCTGGTCGAGCTGGTCGAGGTTCTCGTGGCTCTCGACCAGGAACTCGCGGACGATCTCGTCCATGTCCTCCACTGCTGCCTCCTCGCGGGTCCGACCCGTCACGGTGAGGATCGGCGGGCGGGCGTGCGGAGTGAGGTGTTTCGGCGCGAGGAGCGGCCACGACCGGGTGAACGCGGTGCCCGGCCGGGCGGGTGCGGGGTCAGCCGCGGGCGGTCCCGCCGGGGCCGTCCGGGGCGTCCGACGGCGCCGGCCGGGCACCGCCGGCGCCCTGGTCGCTCGGGGGGAGGAGACCGCGCAGCGACTCCACGGCGTCGTCCCCCGCGTCCGTCGCGGCGACGTTGGCCGCGGTCACGGCCTCCAGCACCTCGGCCCGGTGCACGGACACCGAGCGCGGGGCGTCGATGCCCAGGCGGACGCCGTCGCTGCGGACCTCGATCACGGTCACGACGATGTCGTCCCCGATCACGAGCCGCTCCCCGACCCGCCTGCTCAGCACCAGCATGGCGCCGACCCTACCTCCCCGTCCCCCGCGCCTCCTCGCGCCGGCCACGACGCGGCGGCGGCCGGCGGGCTCAGCCGGTCCGGACCCCCGACCGCTGCCGGGTCGTCGAGCGTGCGAGCGCGGCGCGGACCCAGGCGACGGTGCGCTCCGGGGTCCGGCCGACGTGGTCCGCGGTGCAGGTCAGGACGCGCCAGCCGTGGTGCTCCAGCGCCTGCCGGCGCGCGACGTCCCGACGCCAGGTCGCCCGGTCGGTCCGGTGCACGTCGCCGTCGTACTCGATCGCGACGCGCGCCTCCGGGTAGCTGAGATCGGGCAGCGCCAGGAACCCGCCGTCGGGTGTCCGCGCCGCGACGTTCACGCGCGGGCACGGGAGCCCTCCCGCGACGAGCAGCTCCCGCAGGCGGGTCTCCATCGGCGAGTCGGTCCCGGGCCGGACCCGGTCCAGGGCCGCCGAGAGCCGCGCCCGGCCGCGAGCGCGCGGCGGCAGCGCCTCGAGCACGCCACGCAGGGCATCGAGACCGGTCAGGGGGAGCTTCCGTCGCGTCAGCGCGTCCCCGAGCACCACGAGCTCCGGCACCGGCAGGTGGCGCGCGAGCCCGGTCCAGACGAGCTCAGGAGCCAGCACGCGCAGGCCTCCCCCCAGCAGCAGGGACCGCACGTCCTCGACGGAGCGCTCGTGCCCGACGACGCCTCTCCGGCGCGGTGGTGCGGACCCCGGCCCGACCTGCACGTGCAGCGGACCGTCCGGATCCAGACCCCGCGGGATGTCCACGTGCAGCAACGACAACGCCGTCACGTGGCAGAACAGCGCGTCGGGCGGCAGGGCAGGAGCG
>DAMBCY010000528.1:0-2413 GCA_032056255.1 Cellulomonas sp.
ACGCTGCCGTCGGGGTTGATCGCCATCGGCGGCAGGTGCCCGGCGCTCGACCACCGCACCCGGGTGATGCCCCGCTCGCGCTCGTCGTCGCTCTGCTCGACCCGCGCGACGACCACGGTGGCCATGGCCGGGATCTGGAGGGTGCGCGCCGCGGCGTCCAGGTCGCTGAGGATCTGCGCCGGGGACCCGCCCGTCACCACCGCGATCGCGCGCAGCATCGACCGCAGCTGGGCCATCAGCGCGGCCGCCTCGACGTCGTGACCCACGACGTCGCCGATGACCAGCACGGTCGAGCCGTCGGGCTGCATGAACGCGTCGTACCAGTCGCCCCCGACCCGCGCGGCCTCCGACGCGGGCCGGTAGCGGACCACCACCTGCATGTGGTCGGGTTCGACGGGGGCGGTCAGCAGGGAGCGCTGGAACGTCAGCGCCACGTCCCGCTGCCGGCGGTACAACCGGGCGTTGTCCAGCGCCAGGGCCGCCGACCCGGCGACCTCCACGAGCGTGGCGACCTGGGTGCGCGTCGGCGCGGGCCGCGAGGCGCCGTTGAACGCCGTGAGAGCACCCAGGGTGCGGCCGCGGCTCTGCAACGGGACGACGGTCAGCGAGTCCGGGGCGAGCCGGGTGACGATCTCCCGGGCGCGGCCGGGGACCAGGACCCCGTCGAGCGCGTCCACCGCTCCGTGGTGGACGTGGACCACCTCACCGGAGTCGATCGCCCGCAGCAGCATCGAGGTGTCGCGGAGGGCGGCGATCCGTTCCGCGGCGTACGCGGACACCAGCTCGCGCAGCCCGGCGTCCTCGTGCCACCAGCCCGCGTCGCGCAGTCGACGGTGCCCGGCGCGGGAGTCGTCGTCCTCGACCAGCGTGATGACGCACCAGTCGGCCAGCGCGGGGGAGACGAGCCGGGCGAGGCGGCCCACCGCCTCCCCGGCGTCCATCGTCTGGGCGAGCGCGGCGATGACCTCCGCGCGCAGCACGCGCCAGTCGTCGTGCGTGTCAGGCACAGGTCCCCCTTCTCCCGCCCTGCGTCACGGGTCCGGTGCCAGGAGCCCCGCTGACGACTCTACGGGACGGACCGTCCCCGCGGTCCGGGTTCGTGGCGCGAGCCCGCGGGGGCCGACCTCGCCCGGCGGGTCGCCCGGCACGGGTCAGAGCAGGCGGGCGCGGTGACGCGGCAGGCCCCGGGCGTCCAGGTCGCTGATCCAGTCACCGTCGATCCGGCGCCCCACGGCGTCGAGGCTCGGCTGCACCAGCTCGCCGAGCGCCTGGACGCCGTGCTCGACCACCGTGTCCCGTGCCACCACCACCCCGGCGAGGTCGACCAGGCTGAGCAACCACGTGGTCGTCCCGTCCGCGGCGGTCGGTTCGTGCAGGACCACGATCTGGCCGGGTCCGGGCGGGTCCCGGTGCGTGTGGTCGGTCATGACGTCACCCGCGTCCGGCCGGCCGCCGCCGGCAGGATCTCGGAGCGGCCGACCACCGTCCGCGGCCCCGTCGTCGGCGCCGGCACGGCGTGCGACGTGGGGGAGGGGCCGACCTCGCCGCGGAGGCGCACGACGGTCCGTGCCCCGCCCGTGTCCGTCGTGATCAGGTCGCGGTTGCTCATGACGTCGTCTCCGGCGTGGTCGCTGACGCCTGCTGCTGGACGTCGCGTCCGTCAGCCCGGGGTCGAGGGGAGATCGCCGTGGCGGACGGTCCGCAGTGCCAGGAGTCTCCCACCGACGGGGCCGTTCCCGCTCGCGAACGGGCCGGCGATCGCGTCGCCGTCGCCGCCTGCCACCACCGCGACCCGGCGGCGGGGCCTCACCGCGCGACCGCCCCGGGCCCGCGCGGTGCCCGGACCGGTGGCGGCTCCCCTGTCACGACCTGCGCCTGAGGTCGGAGCGCGAGCGGTGGCCGAGCTTGCGCAGGGCGCGGCTCATGTGGTTCTCGACGGTCCGGACGCTCAGGTGCAGCTGATCGGCGATCTGGCGGTTGCTGAGGCCGTCGCGGCCGAGGGCGGCGATCTCGCGCTCGCGCTCGGTCAGCGGCACGGGTGCCTCCGGGATCGGGGCCGCCGGGCCCTCCAGGTCGAACAGGGCCGTGGCGTGGTTCGCCAGGGCGAACGCCACGCGCACCTCGACCCGCTCGAGGGCCTGGACCGCGGCGGAGCGGTCGCGCTCGGCGATGGCGATCTGCAGGTCGAGGTAGGGGTCGAGCATCGGCAGCACGACCCGGCTCCGCGCGGCGCGCACCACCTGAGCGCGCTCGCGCGTCAGCGCGGGCGGTCCCATCGCCCAGGTGAGCAGCGCCGGCTCCAGCAGCCCGGCGTCGGCGTAGGACTGCCCCGCGGCCCAGGAGATCTCGGTGGCGCCGGCGTGGTCGCCCGTGGCCAGCGCGGCCGCGGATGCCCCGACGACGCGCAGGGAAC
>DAMBCY010000529.1:0-2404 GCA_032056255.1 Cellulomonas sp.
GATGTCGACGGGCTCGCTCTCCGACGGGTCGTCGTAGAGGTCGCGCGGCTGGAAACCCAGGTAGAACCGTCCGGCGCCCTCCGGCGCGGGCAGGTAGTCGATCACGGCGATGTCGCCGTCGTGGATCTCGATGGCCAGGCTCGGGGTCGCGGCGAGGTCGCCGCCCCACGTGCCGCCGCCGTACCGGAGCTGCTGCGTCTCGCCCACCACGGGCCTCCTCGTCGTCGTCGCGCCGCACCCCGACCAGGGGCCCGGCGACGCGATGCTAGCCCGACCGCGAGCGCCCACCCGGACGGCGCGACGGGGACCCCGCGCCCGGTGGGCGGGTGATCCTGCGCGCCGGGCTCGCCCCGACGGCCGGGAGGCTGGCACCATCGCCGCATGATCGTGGTGACGAGCAACGAGATCCCCGGCTACCGCATCCAGGCGGTGCTCGGCGAGGTCATGGGCCTGACCGTGCGTTCGACGAACATCGGCGCGAACTTCACCGCGGGCTTCCGCGCCATCGGCGGCGGGGAGATCCCGGAGTACACGAAGATCATGTACGAGTCCCGGCACGAGGTGATGCGCCGCATGGCCGAGGAGGCCCAGCAGCGCGGCGCGAACGCGATCGTGGCCATGCGGTTCGACACCGACTCGATCGGGCAGTTCAGCGAGGTCTGCGCGTACGGCACCGCGGTGATCACCGAGCCGATCGCGGCCGGCGAGCCGGGGGCCACGGGGCAGTCGGCGCAGATGGCGGCGCAGGGCTAGTCCCGCCGCGGTCCGGGGCCGCACCTGTGCCCGGTTCGGGCACCGACGACCGAGGTCGATCGCGAGGTCCTGCGACGTGCCCGCAGCGAGGTCGCACCACGCGATCACGGACCTCCCTGGGGCTCTGTCGTGGAGACCGGGGCCAGGGCGACGCCGACCGATCACGGGCCCGGTCGCCGGGGACGCGCGGCGCTCGTCCCGGTGAATCGTCCTGGGGCGTCCTCCGGCGCCGGCGACGGCGACCGGGCTGCCGTCGGACCAGCAGCACACCGCGCGTGCGAGCACGGCGCCGCCCTCAGCGCTCCGTCGCGTCCTTCCAGCCGCGCGCGTACGCCTCCGCGGTGCCCTCGGCGAACATGTCGTCCGGCCCGACGCGGACGAGCACCCGCGCCCCCGGTCCGTCCTCGGCGGTCACGGCGTGCCCCATCCCCCGCACGACGGCGACGGGCCGCCCGGTTGCCTTGCCCTTGACGAGCTCCGCGGCCGCGGCGATCTCGTCCGCGAGCGCCGCCATGCTCACCTGCAGGGGCCGGCCGTGGGTGTCGGTGGACCCGCGCAGGTCGTCGAGCACGCGCACGCCCGCGGCGCCGATCGCGATGTCCGTCTGACCCTGCCGCCAGGGCCGGCCGGCGGTGTCGGTGACGAGCACGCCGAGCCGGACGCCGAACCGCGCGGCGAGCGCGGCGCGCACGGCCCGGGCGGTGGCGTCGGGGTCGAGCGGCAGCAGCAGCACGGTGCCGTCGGCGGTGTTGGACGCGTCGACGCCGGCGGCGGCCATGACCAGCCCGAGGCGGTTCTCGACGATCCGGGTGACGCCGCCCGGGTGCTCGCGGGTGGCGACGACGCGGACGGTCTCGGCGGTGATCGCCGCCTCCCGGTCCGCCGCCTGCACCACGCGACCCTCGGCCTTGGAGACGATCTTGCTGGTGACGACCAGCACGTCACCGTCCCGGGGGGTGGTCGCGGGGCGCGCGGCGGCGTCGGCGGCCAGCGCGTCGCCGAGCAGCGCCGCGAGGTCGTCGCCCGGGCGCACCTCCCCGATCCCGGGGACGCCCCAGGCGGTGAGCAGGTCGGCCGCCTCGGAGGCCCCCGGGACGTCGGTCACGGTCAGCGCACCAGCTTCGGCAGCACGTCGGAGCCGAACACGTCGATCCACTCGCGCTGGTTGCGCCCGACGTTGTGCAGGTAGACGCGGTCGAACCCGAGGTCGACGTACTTCTGGATCTCGGCGCGGTGCACGTCGGGGTCGGACGAGATCACCATGCGGCCCTCGAAGTCCTCGGGGCGCACCAGCTTGGCCATCTGGGCGAAGTCGAACGGCGAGCGGATGTCGCCCTTGGGGAACTTCATGCCCCCGTTGGGCCACTCGACCATCGCGTTGGTCATGGCCTCCTCGTCGGTCTCGGCCCAGGACAGGTGCAGCTGGAGCACCTTGGGCAGGTCCTCGGGGTCCCGGCCGGACTCGCGCACGCCCTCGTCGAACCTGCCGAACAGGCCGCTGATCTTCTCCAGCGGCGCGCCCACGGTGATCAGCCCGTCCGCGTGCCTCCCGGCGCGCTTGGCGGTGACCGGGCCCGCGGTGGCGACGAGGATCTCCGGGGCGACCTCCGGCATGGTCCACAGCCGGGTGGACTCGAGCTTGTAGAACTGC